>JBBSVL010000194.1:0-5640 GCA_038233595.1 Propionibacteriales bacterium
GTCCGGCTCGAAGACGGGACTGCCCTCGACGCCGACCTGGTCGTCGTGGGTATCGGCGCCCGGCCCGCCTCGGACTGGCTCACCGGCTCCGGCCTGCGCATGGAACGCGGCGCCGTCCTGGTCGATGCTCACGGCCGCAGCAGCACAGACGGCGTGTACGCGGCCGGGGACGTCTCGGCCTGGTGGGACGAGGACCTCAGTGCGCACCGCCGGGTCGAGCATTACGACTCCGCCCTCGTCCAGGGTCAGCGCGTCGCGTACACCATCGTCGGGTCCACGCCCGAACCGCGGAGCAGGTCGTGGTTCTGGAGTGATCAGTACGACCACACGCTGCAGTCCTCCGGCGCACAGCAAGCTGGCGACGAGTTGCGATGGCGCGGCGCCACCGGTTTCTGGCTAGGCCAGGGCACCGTGACCGCAGTCATCTCGCTCGATGACGGTCGCACGTTCCGACGCGCACTGGCGCTCATCGGCACTCGACCCGCGACGGACGCCCTGCTCGATGACGGCGTCGACCTGCGCAGCCTGCGGCCAGCAGAGCAGCGTGAGCCAGCGCCTGCATGAGCCTGAAGACGTGCCAGGCGCGGCCGCAGACTGCCCTCCGCCGCCTGAACCGCACCTTTCCCGAGCCAGGGACGGTGTTGTGTGAGATCAGGCCAGGAAGGAGTAGAGCGGGCTACCCGGCTCGAGGTGCTGAACCACCAGCGGGCTGTCGTCCATGCGCTCGATCAGACCGGTGAGGTCGTCGCGGCGCGCAAGCTCGATGCCAACGAGGGCCGGGCCGGTGTCACGGTTGTTGCGCTTGACGTACTCGAAGCGGGTGATGTCGTCGTCCGGTCCGAGGACCTCGTCGAGGAACCGCCGCAGCGCGCCGGGCTCCTGCGGGAAGTCCACGAGAAAGTAGTGCTTCAGGCCCTCGTGCACCAGCGACCGCTCGATGATCTCGCCGTAGCGGCTCACGTCGTTGTTGCCACCAGAGATGACGCACACGACCGTGCTGCCCGCCGTGATGTCGATCTCTGCCAGCGCAGCGGTCGCCAGTGCACCTGCGGGCTCCGCGATGATGCCCTCGGACTGGTAGAGCGCGAGGAGCTCGGAGCAGAGCGCGCCCTCGCTGACCGTCCGGACCGGCGTTCCGGCCGCGGCGATGATGCTGTGGGTCAGCGCGCCCACCTGCCGCAGCGCCGCGCCGTCGACGAAGCTGTCGAGCTCGTCGAGCCGAACCGGCTGCCCCGCGACCAGGGCGGCCATCATGCTCGGGGCGCCGGCCGGCTCGACGCCGACAACGCGGGCGCCGTCGCCGAGCCAGGTCACGCAGCCGGCGAGCAGCCCGCCGCCACCGACCGGCACGACGAACAGGTCCGGCCTGCTGCCGAGCTGGCCGACCACCTCGCGGGCAACGGTCCCCTGCCCGGCGATGGTGGCCTCGGCGTCGAACGCCGGCACGACAAGGGCGCCGGTCTGCGCGCTGTCCGCGGTGCAGGCCGCTAACGCCTCATCGCACGTATCGCCAACGAGCTTGATCTCGACCGCCGCGCCACCAAGCCAGGCGATCCGCTCGCGCTTCTGCCGGGGCGTCGTGCGCGGCAGGTAGACGCGCCCCTTTACGCCGAGCTGCGCGCAGGCCAACGCAACACCTTGCGCGTGGTTGCCGGCCGAGGCGCAGACGACGCCCGAGCCGCGCGACCCGGCGTCGGCCTGGACAAGGAAGTTGAAGGCGCCTCGCAACTTGTAGGACCGTACCGGCTGCAGGTCTTCTCGCTTGAGCAGCACCTCCGCGCCGACCCGGCCGGAGAGCCGGTCGCTGCGCTGCAGTGGAGTCACCTGGGCCACGCCGGCAAGGCGCCGCGCTGCAGCGTCCACGTCCGCTCGGGTGACCACGCTCCAGTATCGCAGCGAACTCACGGGCACGCGCCAAGACTGGCGGAGGTCGAGGACGACGCCCTGTTCGCACACCAGAAATCGCCGCCGACGGCTCGCTGCCATCGACGTCGGCACCTGACAGATGCGAAGTGGCGACGGCTTTCGTCGAGTCGCGAAGCGGTCAGGCCTTGGCCTGCATGGTGGAGCGTGCGGGGTTGCCCTGTGCGTCGGCCTTGGGGTCTTTGGCGTCCTGCTTCGCGCGGACACCGGCCTCGACCTGGTCACCGAGATCCCTGTCGACGTTGCGCCAGTAGGCGAAGGCCCGGTTCAGGACGGGTTCGCTGACACCGTTGAGGAGGTGGCCGACGATGTTGTCGACCAGCCGATTGCGTTCAGCGTCGTCGAGGACGTCCCGCACCATGGTGCCGGCCTGGGTCCAGTCGTCGTCATCGACGCGCAGCGTGTAAGCACTGCGCACCATCTCGCCGTCGGTGTACCAGAGGCCGCCGTCGTCGGTGCGAGTCGGGTCGGCCGTCGGACCACCGTAGGAGTTCGGCGCGTAGACGGGGTCAGCGACGTTGTGCATGCGCATGTGGCCGTCCTTGGAGTAGCTGTGCACCGCCACGATCGGTTGGTTGACCGGGATCTGCCGGTAGTTCCCGCCGAGCCGTGCCCGGTGTGCGTCGGAGTAGCTGAAGCCGCGGGCGAGCAGCATCTTGTCGGGTGAGAGCCCGGTGCCGGCCACGAGGTTGTTGGGCTCGAACGCGGCCTGCTCGATCTCGGTGTGGTAATCGGTCACGTTGCGGTTCAGCGTCATCGTGCCGACCTCGTGCAGCGGGTAGTCGCTGTGCGGCCAGACCTTGGTGAGGTCGAACGGGTTGAACCGGTAGGTCTTGGCGTCCTCGAACGGCATGATCTGCATGTGCAGCGTCCACCGGGGGAACTCCCCGGCCTCGATGTGCTCGTAGAGGTCACGCTGGTGGTAGTCGGTGTCGACCGACGCCATCTGATCGGCCTCATCCTGGGTGAAGCACTCGACGCCCTGGTCGGTCTTGAAGTGGTACTTCACCCAGAACCGCTCGCCCTCGGCGTTGATCCACATGTAGGTGTGGCTGGAGTAGCCGTTCATGTGTCGCCAGGTGCGCGGGATGCCGCGGTCACCCATCAGCCAGGTGACCTGATGTGCCGACTCCGGCACGAGCGTCCAGAAGTCCCACTGCATGTCGTGGTCGCGCAGGTTATTCGCCGCCCGCCGCTTCTGTGATCGGATGAAATGCTGGAACTTCATCGGATCGCGCATGAAGAACACCGGGGTGTTGTTGCCGACCAGATCGAAATTGCCCTCGCTGGTGTAGAACTTCAGCGAAAAGCCGCGCGGGTCACGCCACGTGTCGGGGCTGCCCCGCTCGCCGGCGACCGTGGAGAAGCGGGCGAGCATCTCGGTCCTGGTGCCAGGTTGGAACACGGCCGCCCGGGTGTAGGCGCTCACGTCCTGCGTCACCTCGAAGGTGCCGAAGGCGCCGCCTCCCTTCGCGTGCGGCTGACGTTCCGGGATGCGCTCCCGGTTGAACATCGCCATCTGCTCGATCAGGTAGTGATCCTGCAGCAGCAATGGGCCATCCGGGCCAACTGACAGCGATTTCTCGTCGCTGGCGACCGGGATCCCGGCGTCGGTTGTGGTCGGGGGAGATTCGTCTGTCGTCACGCGAACAGCTCCTTGTTTCCTCGGGAGTCTTCTTGCCGGCAGTCAGATGCGCCACGACGGGCTGTTGAACAGCGACCCGATTGACAGGTGCGACCGCGGATCGCGGATCCACCGGGCGACCGCGTCGAACTGCTCGGTGGCCCCCAGAACTGGGAGATGAACTGCAGATCATCGGCTAGCAGGGCCTGCTCGATCAACTTAAGGTTATGGGCACCTGACCGGAACCTAACTCGTTCATGGCGTCACCCGACTCTCTAGTTGTATCGTGTCACGATACCCCCGCCGGGGGCGCGGCGGCAAGACGTGGAGGACCTGTGAGCCCGACGGTCGGGCCGATGCCAGAGGCGCTGTCACGGTGCGCTCACGGCGTCGACGTCGCGTGCTGTGAGCATGTGAACGACTCGCCGGTAGCGCTGTCGAAGCAGGACTTCGAAGCGCTGGCCGCGTTCCGGTTCGCCATCCGCTTCTATTTGCGGTTCAGCGAGGACACCGTTCGGGCTCACGGCATCAGCCCGCAGCAGTACCAACTCATGCTTGCCCTTGCGGGCTTCCCCGGTCGGGAGTGGGCGACGGTCAAGGAGCTGGCCGAGAGGCTGCAACTCAAGCACCATTCCGTCGTTGAGCTCGTCAACCGCGCCCAGCAGCAGGACGTGGTCGCGCGTACAGCTGACCCTGACGACGCACGCGTCGTCCGGGTCGTGCTCACGACCGCGGGCGAGCGTGCGCTTGGTCTGCTGTCGGCCCTGCACCGGGACGAGCTGCATCGTATGGGCAGCGCGCTGACCCCTCCGCCCTGGCCGGGAGAGGTTAGCCGGTCTTGAGCGACGCTGAGAGCGACCGGTCGCTGCCGCCCCGGTCTGAGGTCGGCGAGGAGGGCGGCGATTCGGCCTGTTGGCTTGAGCGGGTCTGCGGCGATTGCGGCGCTCTGGCCGACGGGCCACCGGAGCCGTTCTGTGCACGCTGCGGGAGCCCCCAACCCGGCGGTCCGCAAGAATGACCGGAGCTGCCGATCCACTGTTCACGATCGGTCACGGCACCTCCTCACAGGACGAGATCCTGGCGCTGCTGGCGCAGGCGCAGGTGCGCGCTCTCGTCGACATCCGGCGCTTCCCCGGCAGCCGAGCGCACCCGCACGTGAGCACCGATGCGATGGCACGGTGGCTGCCCGATGCTGGCATCGCCTACCGGTGGGAGCAGCGTCTCGGTGGACGCCGACGGCTGCCGAAGGACACGGTGTCACCGGATACCTGGTGGACCGTCGAGGCGTTTCGGGCCTACGCGTCGTACACCCGCACCGAGGAGTTCACCGCCGGACTCGACGAACTGCTGGAGCAGGCTGCGGGAGAGGCCGTCGCGGTCCTGTGCTCCGAGACGGTGTGGTGGCGTTGTCACCGGCGTCTGGTGGCAGATGTGACCGTGCTCGGACGGGGACGGCCGGTGATGCACCTGCTGCCGTCCGGAGCACGCTCCCACCAGCCCGCTGCCGGGGCACGACCGGTCGGCGATGGCCAGCTCGTGTGGGACGTCGGCTCCGCGCAGATGCGCGCCGGCGGCGTCAACTCGTAGAGCTTGCCGCCTCGACTGCACGACTGCGGAACGCCACGACGTGCCGCCTCAGCGCTCGTACCCGCGCCGGTCTACTGGCGTCGAGCTGACGGCCGCGGCTGCCGGCTACGACCGGACCGGCTGCGCCGCCGCGACGTCCTCGTGCGGCGTGAGCACCGGAGCGCAGTCGTCGCTGCGCAGCTCGTCGACCCGCACCAGGGCGATGCCGGCGACTACCAGCGCGGCGCCCATGAGCTGCTGGGCGCCCAGTGACTGGCCGAGCAGCACCCACGCGAACACGACGGCGAACAACACCTCGGTGAGCCCGACGAACGACGCCACCTTCGCGCCCAGCAGCCGGGCCCCGAAGATGCCGGCGACGTAGGCGATCGCCGCGGCGGCGACGGCCAACCCCAGCACCGGCACGAGCCAGCTGACCTCGGCGTCGAGCAGGGTGACGTCCGTGCGGGGGGCGGCCAGCGGCAGCACCCCGACGACGCCGGCGACGGCGAGCGCCGCCCCGCCGA
>JBBSVL010000195.1:0-5582 GCA_038233595.1 Propionibacteriales bacterium
CGATCCCGTCGTAGTCCTGACCATCGCTGAGGTCCTCTGACAACAAGGTCGTGCAGCCGAGCAGACGGCCGGCTTCGATGATCGCAGCGTCCCAGTAGGAGATCTGGAACCGGTCGCTGGTGTCCAGCGCGGCCAGCATCAGCTCTTTGGTGGTCGTCGCTGGTCGGAACCGAAGGAACGACTGCACCAGCCCGGCTGCCTGGTGATGACTCAGTGCGTCGGGGCGGCTTGCTCGGGTCGCCTGGACGTAGAACTCCTGCAGCACCTGGACCGAGAGGCGCAGGTCCCGGGCCCCAAGGATCGTCCTGGCACGCTCCGCTTTCGCCGTCTCCCCGGGATCGGTGGAGATCGAGTACAGCAGGACGTTGGTGTCAACGAACCGAACGGTCATGAATCTCCTCGCGTGCAACTCGGTCGCAGGCCCGGAACGGTCCGATCTCGCCCTGGATCCGGCGCTGCTGGGCTTCGAGTCGCAAGAACGCGGAGGCTTCGCCCGATATCCCCCCCAGATACTCACTGACCAGCGAGCTGACAGAGGTCCCACGCTCGGCCGCTCGGATCCGCGCTTCTCGGTACACCTCATCCGGCACGGCGACGGTGATGTTCTTCACAGAAACACAGTAACACTGTTACACAGAATCACGGACTCACGAGACCTGTGCCTCGCCGAGGAGGAGGTTCAGCATCAATCCTCGGCGGAGGTGAACACGGCGATCGCCTTCGCAAACGGGCCATCTTGCTGGTAGAGCGCCAGGAACGAGCCGTCCGGAGCGAACACCGCGACCGGCCCCGTTGCGGGAAGAGTGACCTCCAGCTTGCGCCCGAAGCCGACGTCGCGCGCCTGCTCCTGGCCCAGGTCGTACGACGGGAAGCACCGTCGCGCGGTCACGTCGATGGGGAGCAGCCTCAGCTCCTCGGCCAGCTGGTCGAGGGTGTGCGTCTCGTCCAGGCCGAATGGTCCTACCGATGTACGACGCAGCACGGTCAGGTGTCCCCCGACGCCGAGGGCAGCCCCGAGGTCGCGCGCGATCGCGCGGATGTAGGTGCCGCTGGAGCAGCGCACCCGGATGTCCACGTCGAACACTGCGCCTGCGGGGTAGGTGTCGAGCACGTCGAGGTCGTGGACCGTGACCGGCCGCGCCTTGAGCTCGACCTGCTCACCGTCGCGGACCCGCGCGTAGGCCCGCTTCCCGTCGACCTTGATCGCGGACACCGACGAGGGCACTTGGTCGATCTCCCCGACGAAGCCGGCCAGCGCCGCCAGGACCGTGGCCCGGTCGAGGTGGGAGGCATCAGCTCTCGAGGTGGTCTCGCCCTCGGCGTCGTCGGTGCTGGTGGCCACACCGAGCCGGACGGTGGCGTCGTACCCCTTCTCCGTCAGAGTCAGATGGCCCAGCAGCCGGGTCGCCCGGTTGACGCCGAGCACCAGCATCCCGGTCGCCATCGGGTCCAGGGTGCCGGCATGTCCCACCTTGCGGGTGCCGGCCAGCCGTCGTACCCGCGCGACGACGTCGTGGGAGGTCATCCCCGGCGACTTGTCGACGAGGACCAGTCCGGAGCGCATCGGGCTCAGGCCGGATCCTCGTGACCGGTCTCGGTGCCGGCATCGCTCGGGTCGGCGGCGGCTTCCTCATCGTCCTCGTGCGGCTTCTTGTACGGGTCGCTCTCGCCGGCGTACGTCGCACCGGCCGAGCTCGCGGCCACCGCTTCGTCCAGCTCACGGGCCTTGGCCAGCAGCTCGTCGATGTTGCGCGCGGTCTCGGGCAGTGCGTCGTGGATGAACTCGATGGTCGGCGCGTGCCGCATCCCGAGCTGTTTGGCGACCTCGGAGCGGATCAGCCCCTTGGCTGAGGCCAGTGCGGCCGCCGTACCGGCCAGGTCGTTCTCCTCGCCGAGCACGGTGTAGAACACGGTTGCCTGCAGGGTGTCACCTGAGACCCGGACGTCGGTGACCGTGACGAAACCGAGCCGAGGGTCCTTGACCCGTCGTTCCAGCATCTCCGCCACGATCACCTTGATCCGGTCGGCGATCTTGCGCACGCGTGGGTTGGTCATCTTGTGGTCCTTCGTAGTCACACATTTCCCACGGTCTGAAGGCGTTTGCACGCTCCCCGCGAAGAATTCACGACGGGGAGCGTGCAGGAACGTTCAGACCGTGGGAACTCGTCATCCCCAGAAGCCCTCAGGCCCGCGGGATCTCCTTCATCTCGAAGGCCTCGACGACATCGCCTTCCTTGATGTCGTTGTAGCCCCGGAGCACCAGGCCGCACTCGAAGCCCTCGCGGACCTCGGAGACGTCGTCCTTCTCGCGGCGGAGCGAGGACAGGTCGGTGCTCTCGACGACAACCGCGCCGTCGCGGATCAGGCGCACCTTGGCGTTGCGCCGGAGCACGCCGCTGGTGACCATGCAGCCGGCGATGTTGCCGATCTTCGAGCTGCGGAATATCGAACGGATCTCCGCCTGCCCCAGGGTCGACTCCTCGAACTCCGGCTTGAGCATTCCCTTGAGGGCTGCCTCGATCTCCTCGATCGCGTTGTAGATGACCGAGTAGTAGCGGATCTCGACACCTTCCCGCTCCGCCATCTCGGTCGCCTTGCCCTGCGGGCGGACGTTGAAGCCGATGATGATGGCGTCCGAGGCGGCAGCCAGGTCGACGTTGGTCTCGGTGATCGCACCGACACCGCGGTCGATGACCCGCAGGCTGACCTCGTCGCCGACGTCGATCTTGGCCAGCGAGTCCTCGAGTGCCTCCACCGAGCCGGACACGTCGCCCTTCAGGATCAGGTTGAGCTCCTGGCTCTCGCCCTTCTCCATGGAGGCCATGAAGTCCTCGAGCGTACGACGCACGCGGCGCTTGGCCTGCATGGCCGCCCGCTCGCGGGACTCACGCTTCTCAGCGATCTGACGTGCCATCCGGTCGTCGTCCACGACGATGAAGTTCTGACCGGCGCCTGGCACCGCGGTCAGACCGAGCACCATCGCGGGACGCGAGGGACTGGCCTCCTCGATGTTGCCGCCGAACTCGTCGAGAATGGCGCGCACCCGACCGTACGCCGGACCCGCCACGAGCGAGTCGCCGACACGCAGTGTTCCGCGCTGGACCAGCACCGTCGCTACGGGACCACGGCCCCGGTCGAGGTGTGCCTCGACGACGAGACCCTGGGCGTCCTGGTGGGGGTTGGCCCGAAGGTCCAGCGAAGCGTCCGCGGTGAGCACGATGGCCTCGAGCAGCTTGTCGAGGTTGAGCCCCGACTTCGCCGAGACGTCGACGAACATCGAGTCACCGCCGTACTCCTCGGGGACCAGGCCGTACTCGGTCAGCTGGCCGCGCACCTTGGTCGGGTCGGCCTCCGGCTTGTCGACCTTGTTGACCGCCACCACGACCGGCACCCCGGCCGCCTTGGCGTGGTTGAGCGCCTCGACCGTCTGCGGCATCACGCCGTCGTCGGCGGCGACCACCAGCACCGCGATGTCGGTCGCCTGCGCCCCACGCGCACGCATGGCGGTGAACGCCTCGTGACCCGGGGTGTCGATGAAGGTGATCGGGCGCTCGTGGCCGTCGACCTCGGTGCGGGTCTGGTAGGCACCGATGTGCTGGGTGATCCCACCGGCCTCCTTGGCGACCACGTCGGCGTTGCGCAGCGCGTCGAGGAGCTTGGTCTTTCCGTGGTCGACGTGACCCATCACGGTCACGACCGGGGGGCGTACGACGAGGTCTTCCTCGTCTCCCTCGTCCTGGCCGAACTCGAGGTCGAAGGACCCCAACAGCTCGCGGTCCTCGTCCTCGGGGGACACGATCTCCACGACGTAGTTGAGCTCCTCGGCGAGCAGCTCGAACGTCTCGTCGTTGACCGACTCGGTCGCGGTGACCATCTCGCCCAGCGAGAACAGCATCTGCACCAACGCTGCCGCGTCAACGCCGATGCGCTCGGCGAAGTCCGTCAGGGATGCACCGCGAGGCAGCTTGACCGTTTCGCCGTCACCCTTGCGGACGCGGATGCCACCGATGGTTGGCGCCTGCATCGCCTCGAACTCCTGGCGACGCGCACGCTTCGACTTGCGGCCACGACGCGACGGACCGCCGGGGCGACCGAACGCACCCTGGGTGGTGCCGCGCTGGCCAGGGCGGCCGCCACCGGGGCGGCCACCGCCGCCGGGACGACCCGCGAAGCCGCCGGGCGCACCGCCGGGAGCGCCACGACCCGGGGCACCACCGCGGCCGCCGGGACCACCGCGGGCGGGAGCACCACCACGTCCACCGGGGCCGCCGGGCCCACCTGGACCGGGGCGTCCGCCGGGACCGCCGCCGAAGGCGGCCGGGGACTTGGGCATCATCGCCGGGTTGGGCCGGGGCATGCCGGGACGCCCTGCGGCACCGTCACGACCCTGCGGGGGTCGTGGCGGGCGCTGGTCGTCCTCATCCCCGCCACCACCGGCACCTCCGGGAGCGCCGGGACCACCCGGGGTGGGAGCCGCCGGACGGCGGCCCATGCCCTGGGTGGAGGAGAACGGGTTGTTGCCCGGCCTGGGTGCACCCGGTCGGGCGCTGCCACCGGGCTTGCCCACCGGACGCGGGGACGGTGCGGCCGGGGCGGCGGCCTCGGCCGCGGGCGCCTCAGGAGCGGGTGCCTCGGGAGCGGGCGGCTCCACGGCGGGAGCCTCCGGCGCTGCGGCGCGCGGACCCGGACGCGGGCCCGGAGTGACGCTCGGCCGCGTCTCCTCGGCTGCCTGCACCTGCGCAGCAGGGGCCTCGGGTGCTGCCGCTTCGACAGGCGCTGCCTCGGCCGGGACCACCGACTCGTCGGCGCCAACCTGGGCCGGTGGGGCCGACGGCTTCGCGGGCGCCTTGCGGGCAGCCTTCTTGGCCTCGGCTGCTTCCTTCTTGGCGAGCAGCTCGGCGCCGTACTTGTCCTGGAACTTCTTCTCGACAGGTGGTTCGACGGTCGAGCTCGGTGCCTTCACGAACTCACCGAGGTCGTTGAGCATCTTCAAGACGTCCTTGCTCGGGACGCCGTACGTCTTGGCGAGTTCATGGACTCGGACCTTGGCCACGCTTTGCCTCCAGGTCCGAGCCACCGAAGTGGAGCTGCGGACCGCTAGTTGGTTTGCACGCTCATCGCGAAGTTCTCATCGCAGGCTCATGAGCTGATGCTCCAGTTCTCGATTGGTCGGTCTCGGTTGATCGGTCTGCACAGTCATTGCGGTTGCGCGAGCCCTTCGACGTACTCCCCAAGTGTCTTCGTGCTGAGCCCGCCCTGGACCCGGAGGGCCCGCGGAAAAGCACGTCGTCGCTCGGCGAGTGCGAAGCACGCGGCCGTGGGATGCAGGTGCGCCCCGCGGCCGGCTGCGATGCCTCGCGGATCGGGTACGACGGCCGGGCCGTTCGCATCCTCTCCTGCGACGATCCGCAGCAGCTCACGCTTGGTGACTCGTTGCCGGCATGCGACGCACATCCTGGTCGGACGCACGTCACCACTGGCCAGTCGTTCCACCACAGGTGAGTCTAGCCCGACCCCGGGGTCGATTCCGAACCGGTGCCCCACTCGGGCGTTCCTGGGCCCGTCAGCACACGGCCTAGTCC
>JBBSVL010000196.1:0-5546 GCA_038233595.1 Propionibacteriales bacterium
ACCTGCCGCTCCTCGTGGCCGGGGTCGTCGTCCCACGTCGCTGCCTCGTCGTCGAATCGCTTGTGTTCGTGCACGTGCTCGACCCTAGTCCCGTCGCTGCCAGGCCGGACCGTTTGCCGGGCGGTCGAACCGAGACGGTGCCTCGACACAGGCACTAGCGGTTAGGCACCTGCAAGACGCTCCGATTGGGCGGGAATGTGGGCTGGAGCCCGCTACGCCCGCTGACACCCTGAGCTCCGACGTCCTAGTGTCGGCGGATGGACGAAGCGCCGGAACTCACCCTGCAGGACCTCACTCACCTTCGTCGTTGTGTCGACCTCGCCCGCGAAGCGCTCGCCGAGGGCGACGAGCCGTTCGGGTCGGTGCTGGTCGACCCCCATGGCGCGGTGTTGCACGAGGACCGCAATCGCACCGCCGGTGGTGATCAGACCCGACACCCGGAGCTCGAGCTGGCCCGGTGGGCGGTGGCGCAAGTGCCTCCGGAGGTGCGGCCAGCATGCACGGTCTACACGTCGGGGGAGCACTGCCCGATGTGCGCAGCCGGCCATGCCTGGGTGGGGCTCGGCCGGATCGTGTACGCAGCTTCGACTGCCCAGCTCACCGAGTGGCGGCACGGCTGGGGCCTGGTGGCCGGGCCGGTGTCACCGCTGCCCATCAATGCCGTGGCTCCCGGCGTCCCTGTGGCAGGGCCGGCGCTCGAGCTTGCCGAGGAGCTGCGTGAGTTGCACCAGCGGGCCGCCGAGCGGGAGGTGGCGTCATGAGCGGGATCCGGCAGCTGCGGCTGGTCGTCCACGCGAGCGACTACGAGCAGGCGGTGCACTTCTTCAGGGACGTGCTCGGTGCGCCGGTCGCGGAGGAGTACGCGGGCGACGGCGGCGCTCATGTCACCATCCTCGACGTCGGCCGTGCCACCCTCGAGCTCTCCAACGACGCCCAGGTCGAGCTCATCGACCGGGTCGAGGTCGGACGACGGGTGGCTCCCCACCTTCGGGTCGCTCTGGAGGTGGACGACTGTGAGGCCAGTACCCGTGACGCGGTCGCGGGCGGGGCGGAGCAGATCGCGCCATCTGCGTGCGGTTCAGGTAGCTGAGCGGCGCTACTGGTACGCGATTGATCTGGATCTCGAGTTGCGCCGAGAGCCTTCCCGGTGACCGGCTTGACCTTGACCGTGCGTCAGGGTCCCAGCATGGCGGCATGACTGCTACCAACCCCGCGATCGAGGTCGCTGGACTCACTAAGTCCTACGGCGATCACACCGTGCTGGACGGCGTCGACCTGAGAGTCCCGGAGGGCAGCGTCTACGCGCTCCTCGGACCGAACGGTGCCGGGAAGACGACCATCGTCAACATCCTTTCCACCCTGCTGGCCCCCGACGGCGGCGAGGTTCGGGTCGCCGGCTTCGACGTACGACGCGAGTCCGCCGGGGTGCGCGCCGCGATCGGTCTCACCGGCCAGTTCTCGGCGATCGACGAGCTGCTCACCGGCCGCGAGAATCTGCGGCTGATGGCCGACTTGGCGCACCTGGACCGGGCGACCTCGGCCACCACCGTGACCGTGATGCTGGAGCGCTTCGACCTCCTCGACGCGGCCGACCGGCGGGCGCAGACCTATTCGGGCGGCATGAAGCGGCGCCTGGATCTGGCTATGACTCTGATCGCCCGGCCCCGGCTGATCTTCCTCGACGAGCCGACGGGCGGTCTCGACCCGCGTAGCCGTCGCGGACTGTGGGCGATCGTGCGCGAGCAGGTCGCCGACGGTGTGACGGTGCTGCTGACGACGCAGTACCTCGACGAGGCCGACCAGCTGGCCGACCGGATCGGGGTCCTCGACGGTGGCCGGCTGGTAGCCGAGGGCACGGCTGCGGAGCTGAAGCGGCGGGTGCCCGGCGGGCAGGTGTCGGTGCAGTTCACCGACGCCGCAGGCCTGGCCACGGCGGCAGCGGCGCACCCGAACGCCACCACCGACGCCGAGGCGCTGACGCTTCACGTGCCCAATGACGGCGGCATCGCCGGGCTGCGGCGCGTGCTCGACGGCCTCGACGACGACGGTGTCGCCGGCCTGACGGTCGAGTCTGCCGATCTGGACGACGTGTTCCTCGCGCTCACCGGCCACGCAGCCGTTGCGCCCGCAGCCAAGGAGATCCCGGCATGAGCACCACCCGCACCGTTCGTGACTCGGCGACGATGCTGCGGCGCAACCTGCTGCACATCCGCCGCTACCCCTCGCTGTCGATCATGCTGGTCGCACAGCCGATCCTGTTCCTACTGCTGTTCGTGTTCGTGTTCGGCGCGACCATGGGCGCCGGCCTGCCGGGCCAGAAGGGCGGCGGAGACCGCAGCGACTACCTAGTGTTCGTTACGCCGGGCATCCTGATCATGACGGTGACCAGCGTCGCGCTCGGCACCGCGATCTCGACCGCGTCCGACATGACCACCGGGATCATCGCCCGGTTCCGCACCATGGACATCGCCCGGGTGTCGGTGCTCACCGGTCACGTGCTGGGCGCGGTCATCAAGACCGGATTCGCCGTGGTGATCGTGACCGCGTTCGCGTTCCTGCTCGGGTTCCGCTCCGAGGCCGGTCTGCTCGGCTGGCTCGGCGCGGTCGGGCTGCTGATCCTCATCGCGTTCTCGCTCACCTGGCTGACCGTCGGCATGGGCCTGGCTGCGGACAGCGTCGAGACGGCCAGCAACACCCCGCTGTTCCTGATGATCCTGCCGTTCATCAGCAGTGCGTTCGTGCCGACCGCCGCGATGCCGGCCGGGTTGCGCCAGTTCGCGCAGAACCAGCCGTTCACACCGATGATCGACACCCTGAGGGCACTCGTCACGGGGGGCCCGACGGGCTCCGACCTGTGGCTCGCGCTCGGCTGGTGCGTGCTGATCTCGCTGCTCGGCTTCCTCTGGTCACGTCGGCTGTTCCTCCGTGTGCCGGTGAAGTAGGAGACTGGCGCGGTGCTCACGATCAGCCAGCTGGCGTCGTACGCCGGCGTGACGGTGCGCGCGGTTCGGCACTACCACGCCAAGGGTCTCCTGCCGGAGCCAGAGCGCGACCACTCCGGCTACCGGCGCTACGACGCTCACGCCGTCGTCGAACTCATCAGGATCCGTACCCTCGCCGACGCCGGAGTGCCTCTCGCGCGCGTCCGCGACCTGCTGGCCGCGGACCAGGAGGAGTTCACCGCTGCGGTCGCCGGCATCGACCTGCGTCTGCGCGGGGAGATCAGGGAGCGGCAGCGGCACCGCGAGCGGATCGCGCAGCTCGCGGCCGGGGACAGCCTGGCCCTGCCGACCGATGCGGTGGCCTACCTCGACCGGCTGCGCGAGCTCGGGATTCCGGAGCTGATGATCGGCGGCGAGCGGGACGCCTGGATCCTGGTGGCCGCCCAGCTCCCGGAGCAGATGCCGTTCTACATGAAGCTGAAGCAGCAGCAGCTCGATGACCCGGCCACGGTCGAGCTCTACCGCGATCTCGCCGCGGCGATCGAGTGGGAGGCCGACGACCCTCGAGTTGCGGCCGTCGGCGACCGGCTCGTCGCCCTTCTCGAGGCCGCCGCTGCCGTGGGATGGGAGGACCACGACCAGGAGATGAGCGACGAGCTCGTGGAGCTGCTCGACTCGGTCTTTCTCGACTCGGTGCCGATCGCGCTTCGGCTCATGGAGCGGCTCGAGGCGCGCGGCTGGCGCGGCTGGACCAAGCTCGAGCGGATCCAGGCGAAGTAGCTCTGTCATCAGCAGAACGAGCATGAGCGCACTGGGCGCCGACTCGCGGCGAGAAGACGCAGGTCTACGGCGAATGTTTGATCACGGATGATGGGTCGCATGCAGTCCGACTTGGTGGGCTGGGCGCGGGAGTGAACATCGGCAATCTTGTTGCTGAGCATAGAAGTTCCTCAAGAGGAGTGGCGCAAGATCGAGGGTTACGTGGACAGGTCGCGGCATCACCCCTGCGGGACCAGAATCGTTGCGGCGGTCGAGATGAGGCGGCCGAGGACCTTAGACGCCTCCGGTGGTGATCCACCTGGTTAGGGCCGAAAGCAGTCCTTCGCGATCTGGTTCAACGGAGCCTGGTCCTTAGGCATCAGCCACGACGTCGTCGCGGAAGTTCCCGGGGATAGCGCTTGGGCGTGCGCGACGTCTGTCCAGCGATGACGAATCCTCACGGATCAGGTGTCAACCAGCTCTGGGTTGACCGTTCGACGTGGCCGCTTTCGCGGGTGAGAGGCGCAGCTGGGACGACCCGTGAACCTTCACGGCAGTCAATGTAGTTGGGCGCAGAACGTTCGTCATCGGTTGAGCAGGAAGACCAGGAGGGCGGTCACCGCGACGGAGAGGATGAGGGAGCCGAAGCAACCGAGCCGGTTGCTGAAGAAGAACATGGCTGAACTCCGCTCAGAGGTCCCATATATGCGTCTTGACCGTGCCTCGGGCCAGACGCTCAGCGACGATCGCCCATAGGTCTGGGTCGAGCCCCATGCCGATGTGAGTCGAGAAGACCTCCACGTGCTCGACGGTCGGTGAGAAGCGGTCGATGCACGCCTGCCAGGCCACGATGCCGTCGCGGCGGGTGAATACGGCCGTCAAGGGCACGCGGATGGGCGACTCGGCGTCGAGGCGGCGGGTGACCATATCCGCGGCGTCGCTGTTGTCGGGGCTGTACGCACGGGCCACAGCGGTGAAGCGGGCACCACCGACCACAGGGGTGCCGTAGGTGATCACGCGACGTACCGCGTCCGGCTCCCGGCGCGCCACCTCGCGTGCGATCACCCCGCCCAGGCTCCAGCCGACCAGGGACACCGGAGCCTCGGCGTCGTCGACCAGGTCCAGCACGATGCGGGTGAGCCGTTCGACGTCACGTCGCGGATCCCCGGTGTTGGTCCCCAGACCCCACCCGCGGGCGTCGTAGCCCAGCACACGCAGGTAGGCCCGCATCGGTGCGCCGGAAAGCTCTGGCGCCTTCCACCCCGGAATGTCCACGACCACGTGTCCGTCCCCGTGCGGAGCACTGAGCAGACGCGGCGTGGCTCCCACCAGCCTGGCGGCGGCCACGCCGGAGCTCAGCTCGCTCAGCGCGGTCCGCGCCGAGGGGGGTGCGGCCGGTCGAGCCAACAGCGCCACATCGGGACGCTCACGAGCACGCGAGAGAAGCCCGGTGGTCATCAGGGTTCGGGTCGGCCACCGCTGAGGGTTCAACTGTGCGTGCGCTCCTGCTTCTTGGCTGCAGTGAGCTCGCTGAGCCGCTCGGCGTCCGCGCGGGCCGCTGCAGCCGATTGCTTGGTCTCCCGCACGTCCTTGAGCTCCTCCTTCGCCTTCTGCTGGGCAGCGGTCTTCTTCTTCTTGGCGGAGGCGTCGAGGCGCTGCTTGCGCTTCTCGGCTGTGGCCGTGCGACTGGCTGCGCGCTGGTTAGCGCTCGCCTTCTTAGCAGCCGCAGACTTCGCGGCCTGCTTGGCGGCCACGTCCTTGCCTCGTGCCTCGTCGGCTGCGGCCTCCGCCAGCCCCGATGCGGCACGTTTCTGGGCGGCCTTGCGCTTCTGCGTGGCGGTACGG
>JBBSVL010000197.1:0-5537 GCA_038233595.1 Propionibacteriales bacterium
CCGCACGGGTGCGAGCAACCGCTCCAGGGCCGCCTCCAGCTCGCCGCGCCAGGTCAGCACCGAGCGCAGGTCCATCCGCATCCGCGGGTAGCGGTCGTGCTGACGGTGGGTGCGGAACCCCACGCCCAGCAGGAAGTCGGCGGGCAGCACGCACGACTCCCGGCCGCCGGGCTGGTCGCTGATCTGGCCGAACGCCTCGACCGCCCGGATGCCACCACGCTTGATCAGGTCCTTGGCCATCGCGTGGACCAGCAGCCGGCCCAGTCCGCCGCCGGTGTACGACGGCTCGACCCGGGCCTGGACCAGCAGCACCGCGTCGGGCGAGACCGGAGCGGTGGGGAACTGGTCGGCCCCCGGAACGTGCACCGCGGGGGCGTAGATCACATGGCCCGCCGGCCGGTCGTCGACGTACACGATCCGGCCGCAGGAGCCCCACTCCCTCAGCACCACGCTGAGCCAGGCCGAGAGCTCGTCGTACTCGTGTCCACTGGCGCGCTTACAGCTGACCGGATCGAGCTCCCAGAAGACGCAGGACGAGCAGCGACCGACGAGATCGGGCAGGTTGTCCAGGGTGAGCCGTGCGACGCGACGTGACACGTGCCTGACCACCCTCCAAGCCGGGGATGCTGAGACACACACTAAACCCGAGGAGGGTCCCTACCGCAGGGTCGCCAGGTGCTCGGCGATCCGTCCGATCGCCTCGGTCAGTGTGTCCAGGTCGGGCAGCGTGACCAGCCGGAAGTGGTCGGGCTCGAACCAGTTGAAGCCGGTTCCGTGCGTGACCAGGATCTTCTTGGACCGCAGCAGGTCCAGGACGAACGCCTCGTCGTCCTTGATGTGGTACACCTCGGGGTGCAGCCTCGGGAAGCAGTAGAGCGCGCCGCGCGGCTCGGCACAAGTGACCCCGGGGATCTCGTTGAGCAGCCGCCACGCCGTCTTGCTCTGTTCGTAGAACCGGCCGCCGGGGTGGATGTACTCGTTGATCGACTGGTAGCCGCCGAGCGCCGTCTGGATCGCGTGCTGTGCCGGAACGTTCGAACACATCCGCATGTTGGCCAGCAGCGTCAGTCCCTCGAGGAAGTCCGCCGCAAGATGCCGGGGACCGGAGACCATCACCCAGCCCGCACGGTAGCCGCACACCCGATACGCCTTGGAGAGACCGCTGAAGGTCAGGCACAGCACGTCGTCGCCGGCGTACGAAGCGGTGTGGTGGTGCACCGCTTCGTCGAAGAGGATCTTCTCGTAGATCTCGTCACTGAAGAGCACCAGCTCGTGCCGCCTGGCGATGTCGACCAGACCGCGCACCGTCTCGTCACTGTAGACCGCGCCGGTCGGGTTGTTCGGGTTGATGACCACCAGGCCCTGGGTGTTCGGCGTGATCTTGGCCTCGATGTCGGCGAGGTCGGGGTCCCAGCCGTTCTGTTCGTCGCACCGGTAGTGGACCGGCATACCGCCCGAGAGCGACACCGCCCCGGTCCACAACGGATAGTCCGGCGCCGGCACCAGGATCTCGTTGCCGTCGTCGAGGAAGGCTTGCAACACCATGGTGATCAGCTCTGAGACGCCGTTGCCGATGAAGACGTCGTCCACGACCGTGCCGGTGAGGCCCTTGGCCTGGTAGTACTGCGCCACGGCCGTGCGCGCGGAGTAGATGCCGCGCGAGTCGGAGTACCCCTGAGCCTCGGGAAGGTTGTGCACGATGTCGGCCACGATCGCCTCGGGAGCCTCGAAGCCGAACGGAGCCGGGTTGCCGATGTTCAGCTTGAGGATCTTGTGGCCCTCGGCCTCGAGGCGCTGTGCCTCGACCAGGATCGGCCCGCGGACGTCGTAGCGGACGTGCTGCAGCTTGCGGCTCTGCACGATGGGTCGCATGCCCGTAGTCTCCCAGATCGCCCGCATGGCACGATCAGGACGTGCGTGACCTCACCTACCCCTCGATCATCGGCACTGCAAAGGTGCTGTTCAAGGCACTCGGCCTGCGTTTCCAGCTCAGCGGCACCTCACACATCCCCGAGCACGGTGGGGCGCTGCTGGCGGTCAACCACGTCGGGTACGTCGACTTCATCCTCGCCGGCTTCGCCGCCCAGCCCTCTCGGCGTCTGGTCCGCTTCATGGCGAAACGAGAGGCGTTCGACCACGCCGTCTCCGGTCCGGTGATGCGTTCGATGCACCACATCTCGGTCGACCGGGCAGACGGGATCGGCTCCTTCAACGAGGCGATCCGCTACCTGCGTGCGGGTGAGGTGGTCGGCATCTTCCCCGAGGCGACGATCTCCCGGTCCCTGGAGATCAAGGAGCTCAAGTCCGGCTCGGTCCGAATCGCGGCCGAGGCCGGCGTCCCGCTGGTCCCGGTGATCCTGTGGGGCACCCAGCGGCTGATGACCAAGGACCACCCCCGGGACCTCTCCCGGGGCAAGACCATCGGGATCCACGTGGGTGAACCGATGCACCCCACCGGCGAGGACCCGGCCGCGGAGACCGCGGAGCTGCACCGGCGGATGTCGGTGCTGCTGGAGGAGACGATCAAGGCCTACCCGGCCGCGGAGCAGCCACCCGGCTCCTGGTGGCTGCCGGCGTCGTACGGCGGATCCGCGCCGACCCCCGAGGAGGCCGCTCGGCTGGACGCCGAGGAGAAGCGCCGCCGGGCGGCGAAACGACGTCGCAAGTAGCCCGATGCGGAGCGGGACCCTTAAGTCGCTTTGTCGATAAAGCTACTAGTTGCTGTCAGACCGGGCGGTCCTCACGGTTGCGCGGGTCGATGATCCCCATGATCCGCTCCAGGTCGGCCAGGCTGGCGAAGTCAACGGTGATCTTCCCCCGACTCTTGCCCAGCTGCACCCGGACCCGGGTCTCGAGCCGGTCGCTGAGCCGATCCGCCAGGTCGGCCAGGCCGGGGGCGCTCCTCCGGCTCGCCTTCGCACGCGCGTTCCGGCCCCCCGTGTCCCCGACCGAGACGATCTCCTCGAGACCACGCACCGAGATCCCCTCGGAGACCACCCGGGAAGCCAGACGGTCCTGCAGGTCGGCGTCGTCGACCGAGAGCAGCGCCCGGGCGTGGCCCGCGGAGAGCACGCCGGCAGCGACCCGGCGCTGCACGGCAGGTGAGAGCCGCAGCAGCCGCAGGGTGTTGGAGATCTGGGGACGGCTGCGGCCGATACGGGAGGCGAGCTCGTCGTGGGTGCAGGAGAAGTCCTCGAGCAGCTGCTCGTAGGCAGCCGCCTCCTCCAGTGGGTTGAGCTGTGCGCGGTGCAGGTTCTCCAGCAGCGCGTCACGGAGCAGGTCGTCGTCATCGGTCTTCCGGACGATGGACGGGATGGTCTCCAGCCCGGCCTGCTGGGCGGCGCGCCAGCGGCGTTCCCCCATGACGAGCTCGAAGCCGCCGCCTTCCAGCGCCCGGACCACAATGGGCTGGAGCAGTCCGACCTCGGTGATCGAGTGCACCAGCTCGGCCATCGCGTCCTCGTCGAAGACCTGGCGCGGCTGACGGGGGTTCGGTGTGATCGAGGCGGCCGGAAGCTCGGCGAAGTAGGCACCCGCGACCGGGGCCGGTCCGTCCGGGACAGCACTTCGGCCTGGTTCGGCGGTCTCCGCCAGGTGGCGCGCGGTCCCCGAAGCCTGGTCTTCGCTCGTCGTGGCGGGCTCCTCGGCCGGCTGGGTCGGGATCAGCGCGCCAAGCCCTCGTCCGAGTCCGCGGCGCTGCGGGTGCTTCTGGTTCATTCGGTGTCCTTCTGCACAGGCGTGGCGGGGGGACGCTTGCCCCGGAGGACAAGCTCGCGAGCGGCCTCCAGGTAGCTCAACGCGCCAGGGGACCCTGGATCGTAGGTCATCACGCTCTGTCCGTAGCTGGGCGCCTCGGAGATGCGCACCGAACGCGGGATCGCGGTGCGGAGCACCCTGGAGCCGAAGTGGCTACGGACCTCATCGGCCACGCCGGCGGCAAGCTTGGTGCGGCCGTCGTACATGGTGATCAGGATGGTGCTGACCACCAGGTCCTGGTTCAGGTGCGCCTTGACCATCTCGACGGTCTCGATCAGCTGGCCCAGCCCCTCCAGGGCGTAGTACTCCGCCTGGATCGGGATCAGCATCTCCGCCCCCGCGACAAGGGCGTTGAGGGTGAGCAACCCCAAGGAGGGCGGGCAGTCGATCAGCACGAAGTCGAACCGGTCCTCGGCCGTGCCACCGATCCCGGGATGACCGGCCAGAGCCTTGCGCAGCCGGTTCTCCCGCGCCACGAGGCTGACCAGCTCGATCTCGGCGCCCGCCAGGTCGATGGTGGCGGGGACCACGAACAGGCCGTCGATCTCGCTCGCGGGCTGGATCACCTCGGCGAGCGGGGTGCCTTCCACCAGCACGTCGTACGTCGACGGAACCCCGCGCTGGTGGTCGACAGCGAGTGCGGTCGAGGCGTTGCCCTGAGGATCCAGGTCGATCACCAGCACCCGCTGGCCGAGCTGGGCCAGACCCACGGCCATGTTGACGGTGGTCGTCGTCTTACCGACCCCGCCCTTCTGGTTGGCGACGACGAGCACCCGGGTGCGTGCCGGACGGGGCATCGGCCCAGCGAAGTTCCGGCCTTCCTGTGCCAGCAGCTGGTGCGCCACCGCCCGGGCCATCGGTGTGGTCTCGTCGTAGTGCGGCACAGGCAGGTCGTGGTCTGCGGCGGTTCTCACGGCAAGCGGCCCGCCGGGCCGTTGTGTTTCACGTGAAACATCGGAGCCGCCGGGCGAGCTCATCTGTGGGTAACCCTTGTCTGATTGTGGATTGTCACGCTCCACCGCAGGGTCCGTCGCGGTGGATAAGTCTGTTGGTGTGGTGGCTCCGAACGGCGGCCGTTCGTTGCTGGGCTGTTGCATGCACGCCTCACGCCTTCCCGCAGATCGGCGACACCTGGACTCGTACCACGGTGGTCGGTGCGTCGACCAAGTGTGCCCCGAACTGCTCGATAGTGACACTGCTGCCTCCGAGTTTGTGGATCGCCGCGGCCGACTCGTCAATCTCTCGCTGCGCCGAGGACCCTTTCAACGCCAGCATCGAACCGCCGGGCGTCACCAGGGGAAGTGACCACTGCGCCAGGCGCCCCAGTGGGGCGACCGCCCGCGAGGTGACCACGTCGTACGTGGTCGAGCCGTGCAGCGCCTCGGCGCGCGCACGCACCACCTCGACGCCGTGCAGCCCCAGCACCTCGACCGCCTCGTCGAGAAAGGTGGTCCGCCGCAGCAACGGCTCGACCAGACTCAGCCGAAGGTCGGGGCGCGCGATCGCCAGCACCAACCCCGGGAGACCGGCACCGGAACCGAGGTCACACACCCGGGCTCCCAGCGGAATCGCATCAGCGACCAGGGCACAGTTGACCAGGTGCCGTTCCCAGAGCCGCGGCACCTCCCGGGGTCCGATCAGGCCCCGGAGGACTCCCTCCGAGGCCAAGAACGCGGCGAACCGCTCGGCCAGCGGCAGGGCATCGCAAAACACCCTCCTCGCCGTTTCGGGCGCGGAGGGTGTTTCACGTGAAACATCGTCGGTCACTCGGTGTCAGCCGC
>JBBSVL010000198.1:0-5512 GCA_038233595.1 Propionibacteriales bacterium
AGCTCCGGCGTGGTCACGATCGTGGGCGGCAAGCTCACCACCTACCGGCGGATGGCGCAGGACGCCGTCGACGCCGTCGTCACGCAACGTCACCTGCAGGCCGGTCCGTGTCGTACGGCGAGCCTGCCGCTGGTGGGTGCGGCGTCGCGGGCCGAGCTCGACCGGGTCGACGCCCCTGCACGGCTGGTGCGGCGCTACGGCTGTGAGGCCCCGGACGTGCTCGACAGCGCACGGCGGCTGACTGGGCTGTCGGACCAAGAGCTGCTCGCACCGGTCTCATCGGACGTGGCGACCACCCTGGCCGAGCTGCTCTTCGGGGTCACCCACGAGGGTGCGGCGACGGTGGCGGACCTGCTCGAGCGTCGTACCCGGATCGCGCTGGTCCCCGCAGACGCGGAACTCGCCCGGCCGATGGCCGAGCGAGCCCTGGATCTGGCATTGCGCAAGGTCTAGTGCTTGAAGGCGTCCTTCACCTTCTCGGCACCCTGCTTCAGGTCGGACTTGGCCTGATCGCCCTTGCCCTGCCTCTTCAGCTCATCATCACCGGTGACGTTGCCGACGGCTTCTTTCGCCTTGCCGCCGAGGTCGTCCTTCTTGTTATCGATCTTGTCGTCGTTTCCCATGCCTTCCAGACAACCACGACCACCCAAGGAGGTGGGCACCCCAAGGGGTGAAAACGCGCTCAGTCGTCGAGCGCGGGAATCACTGCGGCCCGGCCGGCCTCCAGCCGCGCCACCGGAACCCGGAACGGCGAGCAGGAGACGTAGTCGAGCCCGGCCTCGTGGAAGAAGTGGATCGACTCCGGGTCACCGCCGTGCTCGCCGCACACCCCGATCTTCAGGTCCGGCTTGGTCGCCCGACCGCCCGCAACGCCCGCCTTGACCAGCTGGCCCACGCCGTCGGCGTCGAGGGTCTCGAACGGGGAGATGGTGAGCACGCCGTTCTCCAGGTAGGTCGCGAAGAACGCGCCCTCGACGTCGTCGCGGGAGAATCCCCACGTGGTCTGGGTGAGGTCGTTGGTGCCGAAGGAGAAGAAGTCGGACTCCTCGGCGATGCGTGCGGCGGTGAGCGCGGCGCGTGGCAGCTCGATCATGCAGCCGATGGCGAAGTCGAGGGTCTCACCCGACTCCTCGGCGACCTCCTTCAAGATCCCCCGGGCCTCGTCGCGCACCAGCTGCAGCTCCCGGCGCGAGCCGATCAGCGGCACCATGATCTCCGGCATCGGGTTCTTCCCGGCCTTGCGCAGGGTGATGCAGGCCTCGGCGATCGCCCGGATCTGCAGCGCGAACAGGCCGGGCATCCGGAGTCCCAGCCGCACGCCGCGCAGGCCGAGCATCGGGTTGGACTCGTGCATCCGGCGCACCGCCGCGAGGAGCTTGACGTCGTGGTCGTCCACCTCGCCGCGCTCCTCGGCGAGGGCGACCTTCACCGCCAGGTCGGTGAGGTCGGGAAGGAACTCGTGCAACGGCGGGTCGAGCAGCCGGATCGTGGTGGGCAGCCCGTCCATCGCCTCCAGCAGCTCGGTGAAGTCCTGGGTCTGAAGCGGCAGGAGCGCGGCCAGTGCGGCCTCGCGCTCCTCGCCGGTGTCAGCCAGGACGACCCGCTCGATCTGCACCCGCCGGTCACCGAGGAACTGGTGCTCGGTGCGGCACAGCCCGATGCCCTCGGCGCCGTGCAGCCGCGCCCGGCCGGCGTCCTCACCGGTGTCGGCATTGGCACGCACGCGCAACCGTCGTACGCCGTCGGCGTGGGTAAGCAACCGGTCGACGGCGTCGACCAGCTCGGCCACCTCCTCGTCCCCGGCGGCCGCCTCGTGGGCGGCGTCGAGGCCGTCGGCGATGTAGGTCATCACCGGCGAGTCCACGACCGGCACGTCGCCGAGGAAGACCTCACCGGTGGCGCCGTCGATCGCGATCACGTCACCGGCCCTGAGCACCTGGTCGCCCACGTGCATCTCGTCGTCCTCCACCCGGATCCCCTCCGCTCCGACGACTGCACACATGCCCATCCCGCGTGCCACGACGGCCGCGTGGGATGTCTTGCCACCGCGGGTGGTGAGCACACCCACGGAGTCGACCATTCCGGCGAGGTCCTCCGGGCTGGTCTCGCGGCGCACCAGGATCACGTCGTTGCCGGCGGCCTTCTGCTCCGCGGCCTGGGCGTTGTCGAAGACGATTCCACCCACCGCCGCACCCGGTGACGCCCCGAGCCCCTTGGCCAGCAGCTCGCGCTCGGCATGGGAGTCGAACTGCGGGAACAGCAGCTGGCTGAGCTGTGCGCCGGTGACCCGTCCGAGCGCCTCGTCGGTGGTGATCAGCCCCTCGTCGTCGAGCTGGCAGGCGATCCGGAACGCCGCCGCGGCGGTGCGCTTGCCGACTCGGGTCTGCAGCATCCAGAGCTTGCCGCGCTCGATGGTGAACTCGATGTCGCACAGGTCGCGGTAGTGGGTCTCCAGGCGCCGCATGAACTTGCGCAGCTCCCCGTAGGACTTCGGATCGAGCTGCTCCAGCTCGGCGAGCGGCAGGGTGTTGCGTACGCCGGCAACCACGTCCTCGCCCTGGGCGTTGGACAGGTAGTCGCCGTACACCCCGGAGTGACCGCTGGACGGGTCGCGGGTGAAGCAGACGCCGGTGCCCGACGTGTCACCCATGTTGCCGAAGACCATGGTCACCACGTTGACCGCGGTACCGAGGTCGTTGGGGATGCGCTCGCGACGGCGGTAGAGGCGGGCCCGCTCGGTGTTCCAGGAGCCGAACACCGCCGCGATCGCCAGCTCGAGCTGTTGCCGGGGCTCCTGCGGGAACTCGGCGCCGGTGTGCTCCTTCACGATGGCCTTGTAGGCGGCGACGACCTGCTTCCAGTCCTCGGCGACGAGGTCGACGTCGGTCTTCGCACCCGCCTTCTCCTTCTGGGCGTCCAGCGCATCGGAGAACGGCTCGCCCGGGATGTCGAGCACCGTGCGGCCGAACATCTGGATCAGCCGCCGGTAGGAGTCCCACGCGAACCGTTCGTCGTCGGAGACCTTCGCGAGCCCCTCGACCGTCTGGTCGTTCAGCCCCACGTTGAGCACCGTCTCCATCATTCCCGGCATCGAGAACTTCGCGCCGGAGCGCACGGAGACCAGCAGCGGCTCGTTCGCGTCACCGAAGTCGCGGCCCGCGGCCTCCTCCACCTCGCGCAGAGCGAGGTTGACCTCGACCTTGAGCGAGCGGGGGACCTTGCCCTCGGAGAGGTAGGCCCGGCAGGCGTCGGTGGAGATGGTGAACCCGGGCGGCACGGGCAGCCCCAGGTTGGACATCTCGGCGAGGTTGGCACCCTTGCCGCCGAGCAGCTCCTTCTGGTCCTTGCTGCCCTCGCTGAACCGGTAGACGTACTTGGCCATGCCTGTGCTCCCTCGAATCGGGTTGAGCTGCGCGAAAAGCACCATTGAGCTGCGGGATCTGCACGCTACTCGGCCGCGCCTTTCGCGCAACCCGGTCGACGGCCCGGCACTAGGATCGCCGGGTGACGAAAATCCTGGTGACCGGTGCGACCGGGTTCGTGGGCCGACGGCTGGTGCCGGCGCTGGTCGAGGCCGGCCATGAGGTGCGGTCGATGACCCGGCACCCCGAGACGTACGACGGGCCGGGCGAGCCGGTCGGTGGGGACGTCGGCGACCGGGCCTCGCTCACCGGACCGCTCGAGGGTGTCGAGGTCGCCTACTACCTGGTGCACTCCCTGGACAACGCGGACTTCGAGAAGCGGGACGCCGAAGCGGCACGCACCTTCGCGGAGGCGGCCGAGGCGGCCGGAGTCCGCCAGATCATCTACCTGGGTGGTCTGGGCAACGAGGCGGACGGCAAGCTGTCGGCGCACCTGCGGTCCCGCCGCGAGGTCGAGAAGCTGCTCGGCGGGGCCGGGGTGCCGCTGACCGTGCTCCGGGCCGCGATCATCGTAGGTGCCGGCGGCATCTCCTGGGAGATGACCCGGCAGCTGGTGAAGAACCTGCCCGCGATGGTCGTGCCGAAGTGGGTCAACACCAAGACCCAGCCGATCGGCATCGACGACGTGGTGACCTACCTGGTCGGCGTGGGCGACACCCAGGAAGCTCTGGGCCGGGTGTTCGAGGTCGGAGGGCCCGACGTGCTGACCTACGGCGAGATGCTCCAGCAGGCGGCGTTGGTGATGCACGGCCGCGACCTGCCGGTCCTCACGGTGCCGGTGCTGACCCCGAAGCTGTCGTCCTACTGGCTGTCGTTCGTCACCGACGTCGACGTGACGACCGGGCGCAACCTGATCGACTCGATGGGGACCGAGGTAGTGGTGGCCGACGACGCGATCCGGACCGTCGTACCCCTCGAGCCCGCGAGCTACCAGGAGACTGTGCGCCGGGCGATCGAGGACGACCGGCAGGATCGCTAGCCCAGGAAGATCGCCGGCAGCGCGTAGAGCATCACGACCGACCAGGTGACATGGGTCAGCATCGGGGCGAGGATGCCACCGGTGGCCCGCCGCTGAAGCGCCATCACCGCGCCGACCAGGACCGCGGCGAAGACCAGCATCACGTTGCCGGTGGCCAGGGTGGCGATGGTGTAGACGACAGTCGTCCAGAGCGCCGGCCGGTGCGGGATGGCGGCGTAGACCGCGCCTCGGAAGAACAGCTCCTCGGCGACGCCGTTCACGATCGTGACCAGCAGCAGCAACACCCACGAGCCGCGGTCGGTGTGGGCCAGCACGCCCTGCACCTGACGGTCCAGGAAGTCGAGGAAGACCAGCTGGTGGACCAGCACGCCGCCGACCACGAAGACCGCAGCCAGCCCCAGCCCGAGCAGGATCGGGGGCAGGACCGGGCGCCGCAGCGCGTCACCGACGTCGATCCTGCCCAGGTGCAGCGGGCCCGACGCGAAGGCGCCGACGGTCCACACCACGGCCAGCCCCAGGGTGGAGGGCACGAACGCCGAGCTACCGGGAGCGATCCGCAGGGAGACCCCGAGCACAGCGGCGCCGATCAGCACGAAGACCAAGGTCACCAGCTGCCGGCGACGGAACGCCTGGGGGCTCTGCCGGTGGTCCCGGGGCACCTGCTGCCACAGGGACCAGCCGTTGGTTCGTCTCAGCACGTGCGCTCAGCCCGAGAACGTCATCGCGTCGTCGACCACCTTGCCGTGCCGCATGCTGAGCACGTCACGCAGGTAGTTCTGCCGCAGTCGCCAGGGTGCCCGGTCGCCCTGCCGGGGGAACTCGTCGACCTTGCGCAGCACATAGCCGGCTGCGAAGTCCAGGAACGGCTCGGTCGCCACGGACGGGTCGCGCCGGGGCTCGAAGACCTTGGTCCCGGTCGCGTCGAGATGGGCGAGCAGCCGGACCAGGTACTCCGAGACCAGATCGGCCTTGAGCGTCCACGAGGCGTTGGTATAGCCGATGGTGAACACGAAGTTGGGCACCCCGGAGAGCATCATCCCCTTGTAGGCCATCGTCTCCGGCAGCACCACCGGCTCGCCGTCGATGCTCAGCTCGGCACCGCCGAAGGCCA
>JBBSVL010000199.1:0-5503 GCA_038233595.1 Propionibacteriales bacterium
CGGAAGTGCCTGTTGGCCAGCAGCAGGGCGTGATGCAGGTTGGTGCCCTTGTCGTACATCGCGTCGAGGGCGGTGAGCTCCTCGATCTGCATCACCTGGGCGTGCCGGCCGAACGCGATGACCTGCAGCGCATCGCCGCGGAACCGGCTGGTGACCAGCTGGTGCAGGGCCAGCGCGGTGCGCTTCATCGGCACCCACCGGCCGTCCATCGCCATCGAGAACGAGGTGTCGACCAGCAGCGCCACGCACGCCTGGGTGCGGGCCTCGGTCTCCATCACCTCCACGTCGTCGATCTGGATCCGCACGCTGGGCCTGCCGGTGGTTGCGGACCGCCCGCTCCCACCCTCACCCGCCGTACGCACCACCGCGTTGGTGACGGTGCGGGTGACGTCCCACGGTTCGGTGTCGCCGAACTCCCACTCGCGGGTGGCGCCGCTGCGCTCCCCCGCTGCTCCGGCGTTCCGGGTGTCCCGGCTGCCCTGGCGACCCGACAGCCGGGTCGCCACGTCCTTGAGCAACGCCTTGCCGAGCTGCCGCATCGCCTTCGGCGAGAGCCGGAGCTGGCCGTCGGAGGTGCGCTTGAGGTAGCCGCTGTCGCGCAGGGCGCGCTCGAGCTCGGCGAGGGTACGGGCGTCGACGGCAGCCTGGTCACCCAGCTGCCGGGCCAGCTTGTCCAGGTCGACGTCGTCCATCCGGGATCCGTTGTACGACTGGGAGAGCTGGTCGGAGAGGTCGTCGAGATCGGCGATGTCCTGGAGCACGCCGGTGCCGTCCCCGAGCCCCAGCCCCTGCTCCCCCTCGAACCCCTCGGAGCCGCCCCAGTCCTCTCCCGGACGAAGCCCCTGGAGGTTGGCGTCGAGCTGGGCGAGCGACTCCATCAGCTCCGGCGACCCGAAGGCCTGCCCGGCGAGGGCGTCGAGCTCGTCGCGCTGCTCCTGGGTCATCGAGTTGCGCATCCGCTGCGCGGCCGCAGCGCGCTGGGCGAGGCTGTCGAGGAGCTCGTCGACGTTCTGCGGGTTCTCGGGGAAGAAGTCGCCGTGCTTGTCCATGAAGTCGGCGAACTGCTGGGCGGTGTCGTCGCCGCGGGCGTGCGCCTCCAGCAGCCTGTTCAGGTCGCTGAGCATCTCGTTGACGCGGGCGCGGTCCTCGTCGGTCGCGTTCTCCAGGGTCTGCTTCATGCCGGCGAAGCGCTGGTCGAGCAGCTCCCGGCCGAGGAGGTCCTT
Source organism: Propionibacteriales bacterium (assembly GCA_038233595.1). GTDB lineage: Bacteria > Actinomycetota > Actinomycetes > Propionibacteriales > Nocardioidaceae > Marmoricola. Next base: position 1,224 of record JBBSVL010000199.1, read on the forward strand.
GATCTTGTCGTAGTCCGCTCGGGCCTGCCTGCTCTTCCAGTCGTACGTCGACAGCTCGCTGACCGCAGCGGCCGTGCTGGTCGGCAGGTTCTCCAGCTGCATCTCCGCGAAGGCCCGGTCGGCGTCGTCCAGGTCGACGTCGCGGGCCAGCTGCTTGCGCTCCTCTAGCACGGCCCGGTCCAGCAGCTCCTTGACCTCCTGCAGGGTGCCGTCCAGGTTGTGCCGCTGGAGCAGATCCCGTCGGCGTTCGGCCACCTTGCGGGCCAGATCGTCCAGGCCCTTCTGGTCGGGCGAGCCGCGGCGCAGGAACTCCCGCATCGCCCGCTCCGGCGAAGACCCCGCCATCACATCCTGGCCGATCTGGTCCAGCGCCTCGGCCAGGTCGACCGGCGGCGCGAGCGGGTCGGGCCCACCTGTGTAGCGCCCGTAGCGGGATCGGTGCCGGTCGGTGCGTGCCATCAGTGGTCCCCCGTGCCCTGACCATTTCCCACGGGATGAAGGGAAACACACACTTCCCGTACTGAATTCGCTACGGGAAGCGTCCAAAAACCTTCAGACCGTGGGAATTCCACCCACCCCGACGAGCTCATCCGTACACCGTCTCCCCACCGGCGGAGTCCTTGTCGATCTTGCGGGCCAGGTAGAGGCCTTCGAGCGCCAGCTCGATCGCGCTCGCCCGTTCCCCGTCGTTGGTGGCCCCGAGCCGGTCACACACCTCGTCGTACAGCTCGGACTCGCCCAGCACCGGCAGCCCGGTCAGGAAGTCACGCGCGGTGACCTGCTCGCCGGTGCTGACCGAGGCCCCCTCCTCGATCCGGGTGACCAGCACCGCGAAGTCGATACCACGAAGCAGGTGCCGCACCGTCTCGGCGGTCGCCGTACGCAACAAGTGGTCGAGGATGTCGCGCTCGCGACCCTCCTCGCCGGTCTCGAACTCGACCTTCCCGCCGAGTACGTCGACGGCGGTCTCCAGGTCGACGACACGCGCCACCGCCTCGTCCTCGCCGTTCACGGTGGCCCGGTGCAGCGCCGCAGCCGCGATGGTCTCGGCGCCCGCGATCGAGAAGCGGGCCGAGACTCCGGAGCGCTGGTCGACCGACTGGGAGCCACGCAGCGCCCGGGTGAAGCGGGCCAGGATCTCCACCAAGTGGTCCGGCACGTCGGCGACCAGGTCGGCCTCCTGCCGGATCACCGCGACCTCGTCGTCGAGCTCGACCGGGTAGTGCGTCCGGATCTCGGCACCGAACCGGTCCTTGAGCGGGGTGATGATCCGGCCGCGGTTGGTGTAGTCCTCGGGGTTGGCGCTGGCGACGACGAGGACGTCGAGAGGAAGCCGCAGCACGTAGCCCCGGATCTGGATGTCGCGCTCCTCCATCACGTTGAGCATCGCGACCTGGATCCGCTCCGCGAGGTCGGGCAGCTCGTTGATCGCCACGATCCCGCGGTGCGAGCGAGGGATCAGCCCGAAGTGGATGGTCTCCGGGTCACCCAGCAGGCGACCCTCGGCGACCTTCATCGGGTCGACGTCGCCGATCAGGTCGGCCACGGAGGTGTCCGGCGTGGCCAGCTTCTCGGCGTACCGGTCGTCGCGGTGCCGCCACTCGACCGCCAGCGCGTCGCCCTCCTCCCCGGCACGCCGCTTCGAGGCGTGCGTGATCGGCTCGAAGGGGTGCTCGCCGAGCTCGGAGCCCGCGATCACCGGGGACCACTCGTCGAGCAGGCCGACCAGGGTGCGCAGCAACCGGGTCTTGCCCTGCCCACGCTCCCCGAGGAGTACGACGTCGTGCCCGGCCAGCAGCGCCCGCTCGAGCTGCGGGATGACCGTGGCCTCGAAACCGTGCAGCCCCGGCCAGGGGTCCCGGCCCTCACGCAGGGCGTCGAGCAGGTTGCTGCGCATCTCCTCGCGCAGGCTCCGGAGCGGGTGCCCGGACGCCTTGAGGTCGGCGACGGTGAAGATCGAGGGGGGACTGGAAACCTGGGTCACACTTTGCACGCTACCCAGCCGCACAACGGTGTGGGTGACGCGGTGTGAGCGCCGGCCGCCTGGTCAGGCCGCGCGCCGTACGACGTGAGGGGCCCGGACGCCGCACCGTGGGCAGTGCTCCCGGGTGCACAGGTCCAGCTCCTGCCCACAGGCACAGGTCGCGGCCGGTGTCGACGCAGGATGCTCCCTGACCCGGACCTGTCGCTCCGTCGTCATCCGTCCCACCTTCCGTCATGGTTGGCTGAGAGGTGTTCGGACCCGACCGTGTGTTCGGATGCATCCGGACCCGGCCGGTGGGTGTCACACCAGCTGAACGGGTGTGCTCCGGAACGGAGCCTTCTGCCTACGTTTGGGGACATGACGCGCTTCGGCTACACCCTGATGACCGAGCAGAGCGGACCCAAGGATCTGGTGCGGTACGCCGTGGAGGCCGAGCGGGTCGGTTTCGACTTCGAGGTCTCCAGCGACCACTACTTCCCGTGGTTGTCCGCCCAGGGCCACGCGCCGTACGCCTGGAGCGTGCTGGGTGCCGTCGCCCACGCCACCGAGCGGGTCGGCCTGATGACCTACGTGACCTGTCCGACGATCCGCTACCACCCCGCCGTGGTGGCGCAGAAGGCAGCGACGATGCAGCTCCTGGCCGACGGACGCTTCACCCTCGGACTGGGTGCCGGGGAGAACCTCAACGAGCACGTCGTCGGCGAGGGGTGGCCAGCAGTCGACGCTCGGCAGGACATGCTCGCCGAGGCGATCGAGATCATCCGGGAGCTGCACACCGGCGAGATGACGACCTTCGACGGGGACTACTTCCGGGTCGACTCCGCGCGGATCTGGGACCTGCCCGACGACGGTGTAGACATCGCGGTCGCAGTCAGCGGCGAGAAGTCGGTGCATCGCTTCGCTCCGATGGCCGACCACCTGGTCGCGGTCGAGCCACGCGAGGACCTGGTCACGACCTGGAACAGCACCGACGGTGCGCCCGTGCTCGGTGCCGAGGGCGCCAGGGCAGTCGGGCAGATCCCGATCAGCTGGGATCCTTCGTCAAAGGACGCGGCCGTCGAGCGGGCCCACGACCAGTTCCGCTGGTTCGCCGGGGGTTGGCAGGTGAACTCCGACCTGCCGACGACCGCCGGTTTCGCCGGAGCCACGAAGTTCGTCCGGCCCGAGGACGTCGCCGACTCCATCCCCTGCGGCCCGGACCTCGACGAGATCGTGGAGGCGGTGAAGCCCTTCTGGGAAGCGGGGTTCACCGACATCGCCCTGGTCCAGATCGGCGACGAGACGCAGCAGCAGTTCCTCGACCAAGCGGCCGGCCCGCTGCTGGACGAGCTCCGCGCCGCTGCCGGCTGAGGACCCGTCCTGTGCGAAGGTGACCGCGTGCAGCAGGCAGAGGTGGCCACCGGGGCGGTCCTGACGATCTCGGTGCTGGCGGTCCTGCTCGTCCTGAGCCTCGGTGGCGTCGTGGTGGTCGCCCTTCGGCTGCGCGCAGCTCGGGAGCGGGTCGCCGATCTCGAGACCGAGCTGGACGACCTGATCGACGCAGGCCCCTGGGAGTCGCCCCTCCCACGGTCGCTGCAGGCTGCGGAGCGCGCGATGAAGACCGTGATCGGGACCGCGGCCAAGCTCCGTGAACAGGGGGTCGGCGGGCTGCTGATGACCTCCATCGACGACCTGTCCCGATGGGCGATGGAGGACCGCAGCGAGATCGCCCAGCTGGCCGCCGACGACGGAACCATCACGTTGTTCTTCTCCGACATCGAAGGCTCGACCGCACTCAACGCCCGGCTCGGGGACAAGGACTGGGTGCGGCTGCTCATCGCCCACGACACCCTGGTCCGCGCCCACGTCGAACGCCGGGACGGACACATCGTGAAGTCGCAGGGCGACGGGTTCATGGTGGTGTTCGGCTCCCCCACCGATGCCGTCCGGGCGGGGCTCGGCATCCAGCGCTCGTTGGCCGTAGAACGGAGCCGGCGGCTGGGTCGTACGCCGATCCGGGTGCGCATCGGCATCCACGAGGGGCCGGTCATCGCCCGCGACGGAGACTTCTTCGGCCAGACGGTGGCCATGGCTGCCCGGGTCGGAGCCCAGGCCGAGGGCGGCGAGATCCTGGTCACGCAGCGGGTCGCCGACGACCTGGGTGACGACCGCCGGTTCGCCCTCAAGGACGACCGCGCGGTCGAGCTCAAGGGGCTGCCCGGGACCCACGTGCTGTGGCGCATCGTGCGCGCCGGCGTGGTCAGGTGAACCAGCGGCCCAGCAGGGTGCCGTCCTGCTCGAGCAGAAGCCGCAGATC
>JBBSVL010000200.1:0-5480 GCA_038233595.1 Propionibacteriales bacterium
CAGGAGTCGCCCTCCAACCGGGCATCAGTAGGCTGGGGGACGATGACTGAGAGCACCGAGCCCACGGAGCCCGACGTGGAGCTGCGCGACACCGAGACCGAGGACGAGCGCACCCTGCGGTTCGAGACCGACGCGCTCCCGTTCCTTGACCAGCTCTACTCCGCGGCGATGCGAATGACGCGGAACCCGCAGGACGCCGAGGACCTGGTCCAGGAGACGTTCGCGAAGGCGTTCGCCTCGTTCCACCAGTTCCGGCCGGGCACGAACCTGAAGGCGTGGCTCTACCGGATCCTGACCAACACGTTCATCAACAACTACCGCAAGAAGCAACGGCAGCCACAGCAGTCGATGTCTGAGGATGTCGAGGACTGGCAGCTCGCCCGCGCCGAGTCGCACACCTCCAGCGGGCTGAAGTCCGCCGAGATGGACGCTCTGGAGCACCTGCCGGACTCCGAGGTCAAGGACGCGCTGCAGAAGCTGCCCGAGGACTTCCGGCTCGCGGTCTACCTCGCTGATGTCGAGGGTTTCCCCTACAAGGAGATCGCCGAGATCATGGAGACCCCGATCGGCACCGTGATGTCCAGGCTGCACCGCGGGCGTCGTCAGCTCCGCGAGATGCTCGCCCACTACGTGCGTGACAACGACCTGCTGTCCTCGGGTGCCGGCAAGGACGGGGGCAAGTGATGAGCGAGCGCGAGACGTCTGCTACGAACGGCCCGCTCGCCTCCCACGACTGGGACTGCTCGGCCGTCATCGACCGGGTCTTCTTCTTCCTCGACAACGAGCTCGACCAGGCCGACTGCGGCCAGATCCAGCAGCACCTCGAGGAGTGTGGGCCGTGCCTGGCCAAGTACGACCTCGAGCGCACGGTGAAGACCCTGGTCGCCCGGTCCTGCTCGGAGAAGGCGCCCGACGGCCTGCGCGACCGGGTGCTGCTGAGCATCCGGCAGGTGCAGATCCGAATCACCGAGGAGTAGCCACCACGCGCCACAATTGATCGAACCCCGAGCGTCCTGCCCGGGGTTCGTTCTGCGTCACGCCTGGATCAGGCGTTGGGACGCTTGCCGTGGTTGGCTGCCTTCTTCTTGCGAGCGCGGCGCTTGCGACCAGTCTTTCCCATCGGGGACCTCCTCGATCCGGTCCTGCACGAATCTGGGGCCGCCGGGCGGCGCAGGACGGCCATCATCCTCTCAGGTACGACGCCCGGTCACGAAATCGGCCACCTGGTCGGGCAGACTCGCCCCATGCCGATCAACCCGGGACTCTCCGCCGACCTCAGCTTCACCGTGACCGACCAGGACACCGCGCACTCGCTCGGATCCGGGGAGCTGGCGGTGCTCGGCACCCCGCGGCTTCTGGCCTGGTGCGAGGCCACGACCTGCGCCGCGCTCGCCGTCGAGCTGCGTGAGGGGGAGACCAGTGTCGGTACCCGAGTGAGCCTCGAGCACCTGGCCCCGAGCCCGGTCGGCCGTGAGGTCCTTGTCACGGCCTCGGTTGCCCACGTCGACGGCCGGCTGGTGCGGTTCGCCGTCGCCGCGACAGACGCCGGCAAGCTCGTCGGCTCCGGTGAGGTCACCCGGGTGGTCGTCGACACGGAGCGCTTCCTGACCCGCCTGCCCTGACGCCGAGGCGGCCTTCAGAGTTTCATCCGGAAGGCGCGCAGGCAGACGTCGCGGGCGGGTGACCAGTCCTGCTCCGGGGCCCGCTCGAAACCGAGCCGGGTGTAGAGCCGGTGCGCGTCGGCCATCTGGTCCATCGAGCAGAGCACCACCGAGCCGAACCCCAGCTCGCGGGCGCGCTCGAGACATTGACGGACCAACGCCTCGCCCACACCCCGACCGCGCGCGTGCGGGGAGACCGCCAGCATCCGGAACTCCCCGTCGCCAGGTCCGGCGAGCTCCCGCCACGCAGACCCTTCCGGGCAGAACGTCACGCACCCGAGCACCGCGCCCGCGTCGGTGGCCACCCACAGCTCGGCCTCGTTGGCGCGCGCGGGGCCGTCGAGCAGCTGGCGGACGTAGTCGTCCTCGGCGGGGATGAACCCGCCGCCGACATAGACCTCCCGGGTCAGCTCCCCGGCAGCAACGGCGTCCTCGGGCCCGGCCAGGTGCAGCTGCATCAGATGCCGAACGTGCTTCGCGGGTACGCCGCGTCGACGTCGGTGATCACGTTGACGAAGTACGGCACGTTGGCCTCGAACGCCCGGTCCAGCGCCGCGCCGATCTGTCGCGGGTCTGTCACCGTCTCGCCGGCCCCGCCGAGCGCCTTCACGACCTCGTCGTAGTGCGTCTGCGGCGCCAGGTCCGCGGCGACGTCGTACCCGTAGAGCATCTGCATCGGCTGCTTCTCCAGGCCCCAGGCGGAGTTGTTGCCGCAGACCATCACGACCGGGAGGTCGTGCCGCACCAGGGTGTCGACATCCATCAGGGACATTCCCGCGGCGCCGTCGCCGTAGAGCAGCACCACCTGGGCCGAGGGCCGGTGCAACCGGGCCGCAATTGCGGATCCCAGCCCCGCGCCGAGGCAGCCGTAGGGGCCTGGGTCGAGCCAGCCACCGGGACGCTTGGGCTCGACGTACTTACCGGCGAACGACACGAAGTCGCCGCCGTCCCCGATCACGATGGCGTCCTCGGCCAGGCGCGGCACCAGCTCGCCGTAGATGCGCGCGGGGTGGATCGGGTCGGCCTCGGCCCGCAGCAGCTCGGCGTCACGTTCGGCCGCCGACTTCACGGTGTCCTGCAGCTGGGTCACCCACGACGACCAGTCGGGCGCATGCGGCAGCCCGGCGACCGCCTCGCGGATGCCGTCGAGGACCAGGGTCAGGTCACCCGACGCCGAGGTGGCCAGCTCCGCGTGGGCGGAGACCTGTGCGGCCGAGTCGGCGACGTGTACGACGCGGGCCGGCGTCGCCCCGTCCTTGCCACCGAAGGTGCCGTACCCGAGCCGGAAGTCCAGCGGCGTGCCCACCACCACCACCAGGTCGGCTCCGCCCAGCGCCACGCTGCGCGCCTTGGTCACCAGCAGCGGGTGGCCGCCGGGCACGACGCCGCGTCCCATCCCGTTCGTGATCGTCGGGATACCGAGCCCCTCCACGAGCCGCAGCGCGGCCTCCTCGGCGCCGTCGGCCCACACGTCGGTGCCGAGCACCAGGACCGGTCGTTGCGCCTGCCCGATCAGGCGGGCGATCCCGGTGATGAGGTCGGGGTCGGGCTGCACGCGGGTCTTGGGCCCCACCGTTGGCATCGGTGCGCTGGCGGAGTTGAAGAACTCGTCCATCGGTACGTCGACGAAGACCGGGCCGCGGTGCGAGGAGCCCGCAACGGTGAACGCCTCGTCGATGCCGCTCGCGACCTCCCCGGCAGTGTGGATGGTGCGCGAGAGCTTGGAGATCGGGGCGAAGATCGGCGGCTGGTCCAGCTCCTGGAGGCTGCCGGTGCCCCAACGGTTGGCAGGCGCCCGGCCACCGACCACGACCAGGGGAGAGCCGGCGAACTGGGCCTGGGCAACGGCACTGGCACCATTGGTGACCCCCGGCCCGGCGGTGAGCACCGCGAGGCCCGGGACCCGGGTGAGCTTCCCGGTGGCCTCGGCCGCGAACGCGGCGGTCTGTTCGTGGCGTACGTCGAGGATCCGCATCGGCGGCTCGGCCTTGACCGCCCCGTCGTACATCGGGAAGACGTGTGCGCCCGACAAGGTGAACAGGGTCTTGACTCCGTGTGCACGAGCCACCGCGATCGCGTGCTCACCGGCGTGACCGGTCAGCTCACCCGGCACGGAGCCGGAGTCGTGGGCGTTGAGGTCGTTGGTTGCGTCGGTGTCCGACTTCTGTGTCATGAAAGCAGGCTACAAAGTCCGGCTCGGGTCCGGTACGCCGCCGACCTGCACGCGGTGCGCCCCGTGCGGGCGCAGGTAGTCCGGGTTGGTCGCCCGGAGTCGCTCGAACACCGCAAGCAGCAGGTCGGGTCGGATCGCCGGTCGCTCGGGAGCAAGCGAGAGCTGCAGGTAGAACGCTCGCAGGAACGACTGCACGTTGCCGTTGACCCGGTAGGGATGCATCAGGTCCTCGTGGTCGGGGCGAGCGCGGGCGGCGAGCCTGGTCAGCCATGGTTCGAGCATCTCGGTGTCGACCAGGTCGCGTCGCAGCGCGTCCATCGCAGCCAGCGCCAGCCGGTCCGTCTCGCCGGCGACGAAGAACTCCGGCGTCGGCTCCAGCACCCGCTCGGCGATCACGTCGAGCAGCAGTACCAGGCCCGGCGCGCCCAGCCGGGGCGAGCGCGCCAGCGCACCGATCGCGTCGGCGCCGTGGGCGACCGCGTGCGCCCAGCCGTTGCCCGGCACGTAGCCACGCAGGTCCTTCTCGGCGACCAGCCACTGCGCGACACGGTCGCCCCAGCTCCTGACCACCCGATCGGAGAGCAGGTTCGCCCGCGTGTCGCGCTCGATGATCTCGGCCAGCACCAGCGCGGCGAAGCTGCGCTGAAAAACCGAGTCCGACCCGACGGTGCTCGCGCGGCCGACGCCTTCCTCCATCAGGGTGCAGATGCCGTCGCCGAGCCGTTGCAGCAGGTCGTCGTACACACCGCTGCTGACCCAGGCGGCAAAGATCGGGTAGGCCAGCTCGTCACGGACCGCGGGATCCGGGTCGCCCAGCATCTCGCCGAGCTCGGTGGTGAGCTCACTGAGGCTGCGGTCCGACGGGACCTCCATTCCGTCGGACACGACTGACTGCCAGGACCACGAGGACATGGCCCGGATTCTCGCACCACCACGAGGCTGCGTCGCCTGATGCCTGTGGAACGGGTCGTCCAGGTCGTCCAGGTCGCCCAGGTCGTCCAGGGCCACGCAATAGGCTGCTGCAGGTGTCGTCGCTGGAGGAGCTGGTCAGGCTCCACACCGATCTCGGCGACGACGATGTCGCCTGGCTGCAGCGGCTGGTCGCCGACTGGCAGATCATTGCCGACCTTTCGTTCGCCGACCTCGTGCTCTGGCTGCCCGAGCGCGACGGCAGCGGCTACTGCGCCGGCGCCCAGATGCGGCCGACGACCGGGCCCACGGCGTACGTCGATGACGTGGTCGGCACGTTCCTGCCCCGCGGGCGCCGGCAGCTGCTGGACAGCGCCATCGCCGACGGACGGGTGGCCCGCGAAGGCGACCCGGAGTGGCGCGACGACGTACCGGTGCGGGTCGAGGCGATCCCGGTGCGCCGCGGAGACCGGGTGCTGGCCGTGGTGGCTCGCAACACCAACCTCCAGGGAGTGCGTACGCCGAGCCGCCTGGAGCTGTCCTACCTCCATGCGGCCGCTGAGCTCACCCAGATGATCGCGAACGGCTTCTTCCCCTACCCGGGCCAGCGCTCGGACCATGCCGACTCCCCTCGGGTGGGGGACGGTTTCATCAAGGTCGACGCGGCGGGCGCGGTCGTCTACGCCAGCCCCAACGCGCTCTCGGTCTACCGGAAGCTCGGGCTGGTCGGGGACCTC
>JBBSVL010000201.1:0-5474 GCA_038233595.1 Propionibacteriales bacterium
GCGGGCTTGGGCGCGGGCTTGGGCGTGGGCTTCGGCTGGGTCTTGGTCTGATGCCGGGTCTTGGCGCTCGGTGCCGGTGCACTCGGGGTGGCGACGGGCGTGCTGGGGTCGGTGGCCGGCCTGACGTGCTCGACCTGTCGGGCCGTGGGGACGCGTGGCTGCTCGACGGCCGAAGAGAGCTGTGCGCTGGCCTGACCGACGCCGTACGCCAGCCCGAACGTGCCGACCAGGAGCAGCACGAAGAGTGCCCCTATGGTTCGCTTCTTCAACTCTGACCCCATTCGCCACATGGTTCCTTGGATTCTGCCCGACACCAGTCATGACGCGCCGACACTCGGTTGAGTTGCGCGAAACGCCCCGTCGAAATGTGGGAAAAATCCAGCAGGTGCGTGCAGATGACACATCTCAAGGGTGCGTTTGGCTGATCTCAACCAGATAGCCTCTGCCCGTGACGCGTGCCGACCTGGACAAGAAACCCGCCGACGTACGCGCGATGTTCGACGCCGTCGCACGACGCTACGACCTGACCAACGACGTGCTGTCGCTCGGCATGGACCGGCGCTGGCGCCGCGACGTGATCGAGGCCGTCGCGCCCCGGCCCGGAGAGCGGGTGCTCGACCTCGCGGCAGGTACAGGTACGTCGAGCCAGCCCTTCGCCGACCGGGGTGCCTGCGTCGTGCCCTGCGACTTCTCGGTGGGGATGCTCCGCGTCGGCAAGCAGCACCGGGCACACCTTGCGTTCACAGCGGGGGACGGTACGAACCTGCCGTTCGCCGACGCGACCTTCGACGCGGTCACGATCTCTTTCGGACTTCGCAACATCGTCGATCCCGATGCCGGCCTGGCCGAGATGCGCCGGGTCACCAGGCCCGGCGGCCGGCTGGTGGTCTGCGAGTTCAGCTCTCCCACCTGGATGCCCTTCCGCACGGTCTACCTCGAGTACCTGATGCGGGCGCTGCCCCCGGTGGCCCGGGCCGTCTCGTCCAGCCCGGATGCCTACGTCTACCTTGCGGAGTCGATCCGGGCGTGGCCCGACCAGGCCGCGCTGGCCGCTCGCATCGAGGCCGCCGGTTGGCGCTGCGTGAAGTGGCGCAACCTGACCGGCGGCATCGTTGCACTGCACCACGCGACCGCCTGAGGGGTGGTTAGACCAGCGCGGTCCGGGAGTCCTAGACTGTGCCCCGCACACTTTCGTGAAGCCATTCACAAGGTCACAGCGCCAGTGAGGAGAGACAGTGCAGCTCTACACCCCGGTCCTGGCCCTGTTGGCCCTCGCCGCCGGCTTCGCCTTCTTCTCCGTCGGGGTGAGCGCCCTTACCGGGCCCAAGCGCTACAACCGGGCCAAGCTGGACTCCTACGAGTGCGGCATCGAGCCGACTCCCCAGCCGGTCGGCGGCGGCAAGTTCCCGGTCCGGTACTTCATCACTGCCATGCTCTTCATCGTCTTCGACATCGAGATCGTCTTCCTCTACCCGCTCGCTGTCGCGTTCGACCAGATGAAGATCTTCGGCTTCGTAGAGCTGGTGCTGTTCATCGTCCCCGTCTTCGTCGCCTACGCCTATGTATGGCGCCGCGGCGGGCTGGACTGGGACTGAGGGCCACGATGCACCCCGCAACTGGAGAGATCTGACATGGGTATCGAGGAGAAGCTTCCCAGCGGTGTGCTGCTGACCACCGTCGAGGGAGTGGCCGGCTACATGCGCAAGGCGTCGTTCTGGCCGGCCACGTTCGGGCTGGCCTGCTGCGCGATCGAGATGATGACCACGGGTGGACCGAGGTACGACCTGGGCCGCTTCGGGATGGAGGTCTTCCGCGCCTCCCCGCGCCAGGCCGACCTGATGATCGTCGCCGGCCGGGTCAGCCAGAAGATGGCCCCGGTGCTGCGCCAGATCTACGACCAGATGGCCGAGCCCAAGTGGGTGCTCGCGATGGGCGTCTGCGCCAGCTCCGGCGGGATGTTCAACAACTACGCGATCCTGCAGGGCGTCGACCACGTGGTGCCGGTCGACATGTACCTGCCCGGCTGTCCGCCGCGACCCGAGATGCTGATCGACGCGATCCTCAAGCTCCACGACCAGGTCCAGCACGGCAAGCTCGGCGCCAACAGGCTGGCCCAGATCGAGGAGCTCGAGGACCTCGCCCTGAACGCGACTCCGACCTCCGACCAGCGGGGGCTGCTGAGATGAGCGAGAAGGAGGGGAAGCCAGAGGCACCGGAGTCCCGGGACCTCATCGCCGGCACCCAGGACCCGACCCACGACTCGGTGCGTGAGGCGACCGGCGAGGTGGTCGCCACCCGCAAGGGGATGTTCGGCGTCACCGGCACCGGCGACACCTCGGGCTACGGCGGACTGACCCGGCAGGTCGAGATGCCCGGCTCCACGCGACCGCCGTACGGCGGGTGGTTCGACGAGGTCGCCGAAACCTTGGCCCGGCGAGCCGGCGAGGCCGGCATCGGTGCCCCCTTCGAGGGCGTCGTGGTGCACCGTGGCGAGATCACCTTCCACGTACGCCGAGAGGACATCGTGACCCTGGTCAAGGTGCTCCGCGACGACGAGGCGCTGCGCTTCGAGCTCTGCTCGGGCATCAGCGGGGTGCACTATCCCGAGGAGACCGGGCGCGAGCTGCACGTCGTCTACCACCTGCTCTCGATGACCCACAACCGTCGGGTCCGGCTCGAGGTCACCGCGCCCGATGCGGACCCGCACGTGCCCAGCGTGGTCGCGACGTACCCGACAGCCGACTGGCACGAGCGCGAGACGTTCGACTTCTTCGGCGTCGTGTTCGACGGACACCCCGCGCTGACCCGGATCGAGATGCCCGACGACTGGCCGGGCCACCCGCAACGCAAGGACTACCCCCTGGGTGGCATCCCCGTGGAGTACAAAGGCGCCACCATCCCCCCGCCGGACCAGCGGAGGTCCTACAACTGATGGTTTCGACAAGCTCAACCTCCGGGACGACAGACCCCTACGCGGCCACCGAGTCGAGCACCACCGAGGGCCGGGTCTTCACCGTGACCGGCCAGGACTGGGACTCGCTGGTCAGCGGCATCGCAGAAGAGGGCGACGACCGGGTGGTGGTCAACATGGGGCCGCAGCACCCCTCGACCCACGGCGTGCTCCGGCTGATCCTCGAGCTCGAGGGTGAGACGGTCACCGAGGCCCGCTGCGGCATCGGCTACCTGCACACGGGTATCGAGAAGAACATGGAGTTCCGCTCCTGGGTCCAGGGCGTCACGTTCTGCACCCGGATGGACTACCTGAGCCCGTTCTACAACGAGATGACCTACTGCCTCGGCATCGAGAAGCTCCTCGACATCACCGACGACATCCCTGAGAAGGCGCAGGTCATGCGGGTGCTCCTGATGGAGCTCAACCGGATCTCCTCCCACCTGGTCGCCATCGCGACCGGCGGCATGGAGATCGGCGCGCTGACCGTGATGACGATCGGGTTCCGCGAGCGCGAGCTGGTGCTCGACCTGTTCGAGACGATCACCGGACTACGGATGAACCACGCGTTCATCCGCCCGGGTGGCGTCGCCCAGGACCTCCCGGCCGGCGCGCTCGACGACATCCGCACCTTCACCGCGCTGATGCGCAAGCGGCTCCCCGAGTACGCCGACCTGTGCAACGCCAACCCGATCTTCAGGGCCCGGCTCGAGGGTGTCGGTCACCTCGACCTCGCGGGCTGCCTGGCGCTGGGCATCACCGGTCCGGTGCTGCGCTCCACGGGCTACCCGTGGGACCTGCGCAAGACCCAGCCCTACAGCGGCTACGAGGAGTACGACTTCGACGTCTGCACCTGGGACACCGCCGACTCCTACGGCCGCTTCCGGATCCGGCTCGACGAGATGTGGGAGTCGCTGAAGATCGTCGACCAGGCCGTCGAGCGGCTCGCCGACCTCGAGGGTGCGCCCGTGATGGTCGGTGACAAGACGATCGCCTGGCCCGCCCAGCTCGCCATCGGACAAGACGGCATGGGCAACAGCCTGGACCACATCCGGCACATCATGGACGAGTCGATGGAGGCCCTGATCCACCACTTCAAGCTGGTCACCGAGGGCTTCCGCGTGCCGGCCGGACAGGCCTACGTGCCGATCGAGTCGCCCCGGGGCGAGCTCGGTGCGCACGTGGTCTCCGACGGCGGCACCCGCCCCTACCGCGCACACTTCCGCGACCCGTCCTTCGTGAACCTGCAGGCCGTGTCGGTGATGAGCGAGGGCGGCCAGGTGGCCGACGTGATCGTCGCCATCGCCTCGCTCGATCCGGTGATGGGCGGTGTTGACCGTTGAGCTCGTATCTCCCGCCCATACGTGGTTGCGGCCGGTGGTCCCGGGCGTCGGTGGTCACCGTTCGTGGTGACGGAAGCAGGTGGTCCAGGTGACCGCGCTGATAGATGAAAAGACCTACGCCGAGCTCCAGGAGATCGCCGCCCGCTACCCGCAGGCACGGTCCGGGCTGTTGCCGATGCTGCACCTGGTGCAGTCCGTGCAGGGCCGGGTCACCGCAGCCGGCATCGAGGCGTGCGCGGAGATCCTGCAGATCAGCAGCGCCGACGTCAGCGGCGTGGCCACGTTCTACACGATGTACAAGCGTCGTCCCGTCGGTGACTACCACGTCGGGGTCTGCACCAACACGCTCTGTGCGGTGATGGGTGGCGACACGATCTTCGACCGGCTCAAGAGCCACCTCGGCGTGGGCAACGACGAGACGACGCCCGACGACGGAGCCGGCAGGACGATCACGCTCGAGCACATCGAGTGCAACGCAGCCTGCGACTATGCGCCGGTGATGACGGTCAACTGGGAGTTCATGGACAACATGACCCCGGAGTCGGCCGTACAGCTGGTCGACGACCTGCAGGCGGGCAGCCCGGTCACCTCGACGCGGGGGCCCACGGTCTGCACGTGGCGGGAGGCCGAGCGGGTGCTCGCCGGATACCCGGACGGGCTTGCCGACCTGGGCCCGACCGCCGGGCCGGCCTCACTGGTCGGGCTGGAGATCGCCCGCGAGCGTGGTTGGACCGCTCCGGACGCCGAGGGCCCCACCGACGTACCGGGCTCCAAGGGGCGCGCGGTCGAAGGTGCGGACACCTCGCGGGCCGAGTCCGAGACCAAGCTCGACCAGTCGCCGGCAGAGGTGAAGCACGAGGACACCGGCCCGGAGAGTCCGGACGGTGCCAAGGATGCCGACGGCGCCAAGCACGGGGAGACTGGCAAGTGACTGTGTTTCGACGCGCTCGCTGGCGCTCGCTGCTCAACAACCGGGGGAGGACACTCCGTGACTGACGTTCTGACCCCGGTGCTCACAGACAACTGGGATCTCGGCCACGCCTGGACCATTGCCGCCTATGAGGCCAACGGTGGCTACGGCGCGATGCACACCGCCCTCGGCATGTCGCCGGAGGACATCGTCGCGGCAGTGAAAGCCTCGGGTCTGCGAGGTCGGGGTGGCGCCGGGTTCCCCACCGGCA
>JBBSVL010000202.1:0-5445 GCA_038233595.1 Propionibacteriales bacterium
CGCCGCGGAGGTGCAGGTGGGCCACCTGACCGTGCTCGGCTGCTACCACCCGTCCCCGCACAACACCTACACCGGGCGGCTCACCGAGCCGATGATGGACGCGGTCTTCCTCCGTGCCATCGAGCTTTCGGCTGGGCGGGCATAGCCGAGGGTCTCACCGGCTAGCGTCTGAGTCGGCCCCGGTATCCCAATGGCAGAGGAAGAGGTCTTAAAAACCTCCCAGTGTGGGTTCGACCCCCACCCGGGGCACGCCGTTCGGACGAGAGATCCGGGCAAATGGGTAGTTGTCAGGATTTCTCGTCGTGAGCGGCGGACCGAGCCTGTGGATATCCCGACGGGGCTCGCCCGGGTTGTCCTATCGTCATGAGGTGCCGGCTCTCGCCGGAGCAGGGAGTGGGTCGCCGACCCGTTCCGGAGCACAGGGGGCAACGTCTTGCACGGGCTGCCGACCTGGCAGCTCAACGGGGTCGTGTGGAGCCAGGTCGTGGTTGGCAACACGGTCTACGCCACCGGACGCTTCACCCAGGCGCGACCACCCGGCGTGGTCGCGGGCGGCAGGGGCACCGTGCCGGCCAGGAACATCTTCGCCTACGACATCCGCACCGGAAACCGGGTCGCATCGTGTCGCCACTCGTTGAACGCTCAGGGCCTGGCCCTCACCCGGTCACCGGACGGCAAGCGCGTCTACGTCGTGGGCGACTTCACCAGGGTAGACAGTCACAAGAGGTCCCACGTTGCGGCCTTCGACACGGCCACCAACGCACTCGACAGGGCCTTCGTGCCGACCATCAGTGCCAGCGCAGCAGCTGTCACGGCCTCCAACCACAAGGTCTGGGTGGGCGGAAACTTCTTCAACGCCAACGGTTCGGCACGCTGGCGGCTGGCTGCCTTCCGGGCCGGGAACGGCCGACTCCTGTCGTGGGCGCCTCGTGCGAACGACGAGCAGGTCACCAGCATGGTGCTCGCACCCGGGGGGTCGCGGGTGATCATCGGCGGCCGGTTCAGCACCATCAACGGGCATCGTGCTCCGGCCATGGCCTCGGTCGACTCGGTCACCGGCGCTCTTCGCCCCTGGGCGATCAACACCCGGATCAACGATGCCGGGCACAGCTCCGGTATCACCAGCCTGAGCACCGACGGCACCAGCATCTTCGGCACGGGCTTCGCCTACCGGACCGGTCACTTCGAGGGGACCTTCTCCGCCAGGCCGAACACCGGTGCGCCGAACTGGGTGAACGACTGCCATGGCGACACCTACGCGGCCGTGCCCATCGGTCGCGTGCTCTACACCGTGAGCCACGCCTACGACTGCGAGTGGATGGGTGCCTTCCCCCGGGGCCCCGAGGAGTGGGTCAACCAGCGACGCGCCCTGGCGTTCTCCACAGCGTCCTCCGGCCGGACCGGAACCGGTCCGGACAGCTATGGGTGGAACTACGCCGGGCTCCCGGTCTCGTCCCTGCTCCACTGGTTCCCGGTCCTGTCCCCGGGGACGTTCACCGGTCAGCACCAGGCGGCCTGGTCGGTTGCGGGCAACCATGACTACGTGGTGCTCGGGGGCGAGTTCCGCTCCGTCAACGGCATCGCCCAGTCCGGCCTGGTGCGCTTCGCCGTGAGAGCGAAGGCGCCGAACAGGCAGGCCCCGTCTGGGTGCCGAGTGCACCCCGCCCCACCGCCGAGCTTCTCGCGGACGGCACCGTGCGGGTCTCTTGGCAGGCCGCCTACGACCTGGACAACGCATCGCTCACCTACCAGGTGTTCCGCTTGGGAACGACGGACCCCGTCTACACCACGAGGGCCAGCTCGAACTTCTGGACCTATCCGATGCTGGCGTTCCACGACACCGTGCCGTCGGGTTCCTACACCTATCGCATCGAGGTGAGCGACTCCTCCGGCAGAGGACCTCAACCCGCCACCGCCGTGGTCACCGTGCCCTGATGCCGCAGCGCGGGGAACACCACCTTGTCCCGGAGCGTTCGAGAGATGTGACGCCCCGGTAGGCTGGGGTTGTTAGGTGACCGCCATCTCGGCAGGTCATAAGGCCTCCAAGGAGGAGACCAATGGCTATCAAGAGCAGCAACCCCGTCTTCACGCGCCTCGACGGCTTCAACGGCAAGAACACCCAGGGCAACCCGACGTACCAGGGCAACGGCCAGGGGTACGCCGGTTACGGCGCCCCGTCGACCTGGGGCACGGGGTCGGCCACCACCGGGCAGGGTGGCGTCGGCCAGAGCTACGACCAGCCGCCGACCCACGTAGCTGACCAAGGTCGGATGACCATCGACTCGGTGGTGCAGAAGACCGGCATCACGCTCGTGGTGCTCGTCGTCGCCGCGGCGGCGACCTGGGTGATGACCGGTGACATCACCAACCAGTCCGCATTGAACACGCTCTACACGCTGTCCCTGGTGGGCGCCCTCGGCGGCTTCGCGCTAGCGATGGTCAACTCGTTCAAGAAGGTGGTCAGCCCGGCGCTGGTCCTGGCCTATGCCGCCCTCGAGGGTGTCTTCATCGGTGCCTTCAGCAAGACCATCCAGAGCATGTTCGGCAGCGACTCCAGCGGCAACGGGAACGGCATCGTGGTCGGCGCCGTCCTCGGCACCGTCGCTGCCTTCGCCGGCACCCTGGCCGCCTACAAGTTCTTTGACATCAAGGTGGGCAACAGGTTCCGCAAGTGGGTCACCGCGGCGATGTTCGGCTTCGTCGGCCTCGTCGTGCTCGACTTCGTGCTGAGCCTGTTCCACGCCTCGATCGGCCTGAACGGCTTCGGTGGCCTCGGCCTGCTGATGAGCGTGGTCGGCCTCGGCCTCGGTGTCTTGATGCTGATCCTCGACTTCGACTTCGTGGAGCGCGGCGTCGCCGCCGGTCTTCCCGAGCAGGAGTCGTGGCGCGCTGCCTTCGGGCTGACGGTCACCATCGTGTGGATCTACATCGAGCTGCTCAGGATCCTCGCGATCCTGCGCGGCAACTGACCCACACTCGCACCCCGCAAGGGCCCGATCAGTCTTCGGACTGGTCGGGCCTTTCGCCGTTCCGCCGCTCACCCTCGGGCTCCGCTCCGGGAGCCTCCGCGTCGGTGCTGTGCCAGCGCCGACGCATCAGGGTGACCCAGCGGCCGCCGACCCCGCGTTCGGCACCTGCGACCTCGGTGCCGCCGAGCTCCGTGCCGGGGTGCCGGCCGGCCTTCACGGCCGCGTGCGCCACCGACAGAACGCCTTCACCGCGCAGCGCGGTCGGGTGCGTCTCGTCGTCGGGCTCGAGGCCGAGGGCGGCCAGCACCGACGGGATGAGGACGGCGGCCACGGAGGCGTAGCCCCTGGCCGACGGGTGGAACTGGTCGGGCCCGAAGAGCAACGCAGGCGCGGCATCGAACTCCGGACCGAGGATCGAGCTCAGCGAGACCGACCTGCCGCCCTGCTCGACCGTCGCAATGGTCTGTGCCGCTGCCAGGCGGCGCGACCAGGCCCGCGCGAGCTGTCGCAGCGGCTGGGGGATCGGCCGCACGGTGCCGAGGTCGGGGCAGGTTCCGACCACCACCTGCATCCCCGCCGCCCGGAGCTTGCCGACCGCGTCGGAGAGCTGTCGGACCGACTGGGAGGGCAGTACGGCGTGGGTGACGTCGTTGGCACCGATCAGGATGATCGCGACGTCCGGGCGCAGCGGAAGGGCTCGCTCGACCTGGCCGACGAGCTCGCTGGACCGCGCGCCCACCCGGCACAGCTCGCGCACGTAGACCCGGCGGTCGGCGTGCTGGGACACCCCCGAGCCGAGGATGGCGCCGGGAGTCTCCTCAACCAGGTGGACGCCGTAGCCGGCGGCACTGGAGTCACCCAGCAGTGCGATCCGGATTGCCGGGCCGGGCCGATGTCGTCCGTACCACCCGGTCGAGTCCGGGACCGGACCATCGAAGTGTCCGATGACATGGCGCGCGAGCCTGGCCTCGGCGGTCAGCACCCCGAACAGGGAGGCGCCCACGACCGAGAGACCCCCGCCGCCGTACGCCGCGGCGGCAGCGAGCTTGCGTGCAGCCCCGGCCTTTCCCATGGCGCCAGCCTACGAACCTCGCAGATAGGTTGGGCACATGGAGTACGCGAACTCGCTGTTGGACCTGATCGGCAACACCCCCCTGGTCAAGCTGAACCGCACCCTGGACCGGGGCGCCGGCGAGCCGGGAGCGCTGGTGCTGGCCAAGGTGGAGTACCTCAACCCGGGCGGCTCGGTGAAGGACCGGATCGCGGTCCGGATGATCGATGCCGCCGAGAGGTCCGGCGAGCTGCAGCCCGGCGGCACCATCGTCGAGCCCACCTCCGGCAACACCGGCGTCGGTTTGGCCCTCGTCGCCCAGCAGCGTGGCTACAAGTGCGTGTTCGTGTGCCCGGACAAGGTCAGCGAGGACAAGCGCAACGTGCTCAAGGCGTACGGCGCCGAGGTGGTGGTCTGTCCGACCGCGGTCGCCCCCGAGCACCCGGACTCCTACTACAACGTCTCCGACCGCCTGTCCAACGAGCCGGGAGCCTGGAAGCCGGACCAGTACTCCAACCCCAACAACCCCCTGTCCCACTACGAGACGACCGGCCCCGAGCTCTGGGCCCAGACGGACGGGAAGATCACCCACTTCGTGGCCGGTGTCGGCACCGGCGGCACCATCAGCGGGATCGGCCGCTACCTCAAGGAGAGGAACCCCGACGTCCAGATCGTCGGCGCCGACCCGGCCGGATCCGTCTACTCGGGCGGTTCGGGGCGCCCCTACCTGGTCGAGGGCGTCGGTGAGGACTTCTGGCCCGAGACCTACGACCGCACCATCGCCGACCGGATCATCGAGGTCTCCGATGGCGACTCGTTCGAGTTCACCCGGCGACTGGCCCGCGAGGACGGCTTGCTGGTCGGCGGCTCATCCGGGATGGCAGCCTTCGCCGCAGTCCAGCTCGCCCGGGAGCTCGACGACCCGACTGCCGTCATCGTGGTGCTGCTTCCCGACTCCGGCCGCGGCTACCTGACCAAGGTGTTCAACGACGACTGGCTCGCCCAGTACGGCTTCATGCCCGAGGGTGCCGAGCAGTCGATCGGGGAGGTGCTCAGGGTCAAGCGCGGCGATATTCCTGCCCTGGTGCACACCCACCCCAACGAGACGATTGCCGAAGCGATCCACATCCTCCAGGAGTACGGCGTCTCGCAGATGCCCGTCGTGCTCGCCGAGCCGCCGGTGATGGCCGCCGAGGTCGCCGGGTCGGTCTCCGAGCGGGTGCTGCTCGACGCGTTGTTCGCCGGTCGGGCCAGGCTCGCCGACTCGGTCGAGGAGCACATGAGCGAGCCGCTCCCGACGGTGGGCGCGACGGTGCCGGTGGGCAAGGCAGTGGCCGCCCTGGAGAACGCCGACGCGCTGCTCGTGCAGGACGACGGACGGCCGGTCGGGGTGCTCACCCGGCAGGACCTGCTGTCCTTCCTGGC
>JBBSVL010000203.1:0-5381 GCA_038233595.1 Propionibacteriales bacterium
CCGACGGCGACGCTGGCCCAGCGCGCGCCGAGCTCTTCGAGCACCTGCAGCCAGACCTCGTACGGCTGGCCTCCGCCGCCGTACTCCTGCGGGTAGGGCAGTCCGAGAAGGCCTGCGCGGCCGAGGGTCCGGAAGATTTCCCGCGGAAAGCGACCGGCCCGCTCGTGCTCGGCGGCGACAGGCAGGAGCAGTCGGTCACCCAGGTCGCAGACCAGGTCGAGCAACTCGAAGGCTTCGCTCGTCGGCAGCAGGCGATGGACGGTCACGGGCGCGAGTCTACGAACCGTGGCGCGCCATGACGGCCGGGATGAAGATGCGCGGCGTCCGGGTCGTGTGTCACGATGCCTGCCTGCATCCGAGCCGCAGGGGAGGAGGGGAGCCGGCATGACACGTCACTGAGCTGGCACCGCTCTCGTCCGGTCGGGCGAGCTTCCTACCGGTCCCACAGGTTCAGGGCTGCGCGCTTTCTCGTAGCTCGTCGGCCTGCGGTGGCCGGTGGCACCGCACGTATCCACCGGTGCCGTGTACATCCGTGGCTGTGAACCACCCCTCGAGAGGACTTCTCCATGCCGGGACACCTCGGCCCGGCCGACAGTTGGGACGCCGGCCTGATGGGCTGCGGTGAGCTGGTGCTGCAACTGCGCGCCCGACTGGCCCGCCTGGCGCCGGGCGAGTTGTTCGAGCTGACCGCGTACGACCTCGGTGCACCGGAGGACCTACCCGCCTGGTGCCGCATGACCGGCCACTCGCTGCGCGTAGCCGCACATCCCCGTTATCTGATCTCACGACGAATGGACAACTGACATGGCCGGAAAGTTCTGCGTCTCCCTGACCAATGCCAAGAACGACCCCGACCGGGCCACGGTCGGTTTCGTGGTGGCCAATGCCGCGCTCGGCTCCGACCAGGAGACGATGGTCTTCGTCTCCACCGAGGGCGTCCGCCTGGTGGAGCAAGGCTATGCCGACGACATCGCGGAGGAGGGCTTCGCGCCGCTGAAGGAGCTGATGACCAACTTCGTCGAGGCCGGTGGTCTGCTCTGGGTGTGCTCGCCGTGCTTCAAGAAGCGCGGGCTGGACGAGACCAAGCTGGTGAAGGGCGCGACGATCGTCGGTGGCGCCAAGTTCGTGGAGTTCCTCGCCAGCGGCTCGCCGTGCGTCACGTACTGAACAGCACCTCGTCGGTGCCGCTCGAGTTCACCGAGCGCCACCCGTACCCGCCCGTGGTGTCCTTCGACGGTGGCGAGCTGGACTGCGGCAACGGTCTGCTGCTGCTCATCCGCAAGCACATCGACCCGTTGGAGCCGGGCCAGCTGCTGGAGATCTTGTCGCGGGAGTCCTCCGTCGAGCAGGACCTGCCGGCCTGGAGCCGGCTCACCGGCAACGACCTGGTCAACGCGACGCGGGAGGGTGCGCAGCTCAGCTTCCTGGTCAGCAAGGGGACGTTCATGCCGCCCGCGTCGGTGGTGGTCGTGGAGCCGGCGGCGGGCCGGGTCGGGTCGGGCGGCAAGCGGCAGGCGCCGATCACCCAGCCGGTGGTGCGCCCGACCATCCCGGCGGTGCTCCCGCAGCCGATCGCCGCCCCGGCAGTGCCGCCGCTGTCGGTCATGGGGATGGGCAGTTGGCCTCGCCCCCGCTGGCTGCTGCGTTCGCTGCACGACCATCTGGAGACCAGGCTCAGCGACGAGGAGTTCCAGGAGTCGGCGGACGACGCCGTACGCCTGGCTGTCGAGGCGCAACTGCGGGCCGGCGTCGATGTCGTGACCGACGGCGAGCAGCGGCGCGACAACTACGCCAGCTTCGTCGGCGGGCTGCTGGAGAACTGCCAGCTGATCCCGGTCACCGACCTGCTGCCCTACGTCGACGACCCCGAGGAGTTCAAGCGCGAGCTCGCCGCGTTGGATGTACCGGCCGGTCAGATCCGGCATCCGGCGGTGTTCGGTCCGCTCGGCCGGGGTCGCTCGCTCACCGTCCACGAGGCGGAGTTCGTCGGCCGGCTGACCGACAAGCCGGTCAAGGTGAGCCTGCCGGGGCCGTACCTGCTCACCCGGACGATGTGGATGGAGTGCATCTCCGACCGGGCGTACGCCGACCGCGAGGAGCTGGCCCGCGACATCGTGCGGGTGCTGCGGGAGGAGGCGCACTACCTGTTGGCTGCGGGGGTGGCGCTGGTGCAGTTCGACGAGCCGGTGCTCACCGAGGTGGTCCACGGCACGCCCGGCTCGGGTGGCCGCACGTTCATGTGTGGGGCGCTCGGCGAGCGGCGGGGCACTGCCGAGGAGCTGGGCTTCGCGCAGGACCTGCTCCAGGAGGTGGTGCGCGGGTTGCCTCGCGAACGACTGGCTCTGCACGTGTGTCGCGGGAACTGGACACCGGACGAGCGGGCCGCGCTGGCGGGGGACTACCGGCCGCTGATGCCGTTGCTGTCCGCCGTCGACGTCGGGACGTTGGCTCTGGAGCTGTGCACCCTCCGCGCCGGTGAGATCGCCGTGCTGGCAGGACTTCCCGACGACCGGCGGATCGGTGTCGGCGTGCTGAACCAGAAGAGCCAGCAGGTGGCCGAGGTAGCCGACGTGGTGGCCCGGGGGGAGCAGGCGATTGCCCTGTTCGGGGCGGAGCGGGTGCTGCTCAACCCGGACTGCGGCTTCGCGACCTTTGCGGACAACCCGATCGTCACGGCTGCGGTGGCCGAGGCGCAACTGGTTGTGCTGGCGCAGGCGCGCGACGTGCTCCGGGAGCGCCATCTCCGGTAGGGCGCAGGCCGCTCGATGACGAAGACGACCACGCGACGCCACAGCCGAGAGCTCCGCGCACGTGTCTTCTTACTTCTGCATGCAACTGAGAATAAGATCTACCGGCGTTCTCGGATCAGCAGTGCCCAGTGGTCGGCGAGGAGGAGCACAGTTGGGTCCCCCGCATCCCCCCGGACATGTTGTCGCAGTCCGCTCGGCGCGCCCATACCGGCCCCTATCGCGCCGCGGTCGTGCCCGCCATTGTGCGAGCGGCGCTCGTGTTGCCGTCGGAGGTTGCCGGCCTCGTGTCCGATGCCTCTGGCGAGATCGCTCGGTTCGACGCGGAGGTCGGTGCGCAGCTCGCGCCATTTGCCAGCATCCTGCTTCGCTCGGAGTCAGCATCCTCATCGCTCATCGAGCACCTGAGCAGCGGCGCCGAGGCGATTGCGGTTGCCGAGCTCGGGGACACGAGGAAGCGGAACGCCACCGAGATCGTCGGCAATGTCGCCGCGACGCGGGCCGCGATCGAGCTTGCGGACCACCTGGACGCCGCCGCGATCCTCGCCATGCACCGTGCCCTGGGTCCTAGTCCGTCCCAGCAAACGAGAGAGAGCTGCGCAGACCCGGGCGCAGGCGCTCGCGGGCCGCTCGGTGGGTCGGCTCGTCGATGTCGCCGTCGACACCCAGCGGCCGGAACGCTTACGCACGGCCGCGCCCTGGGCAGGGCGAGCGCTCAGCGGCAGATGAGGACATGTGGCGCGGAGCGGACGCGGGCCGGCGTGTACGCGCCGAGCGGCGAAGGGCCATGACACGAACCGGGGCCGACGAGGACGCGATCGGCGTAGCTGTTCCTTGGTCCGTCAGGCCCTGCCGGCTGGGACTACCCGGGCGTTAGCGGCTGAGCCACAGCGCCTCGCCGATGCCAGGCAACTGGCCCCGCTCGCTCGCGTGCCCCAACGCCGACGTGACGGCGCCGATCCAGTCCCTTGCCTCGGGGAAGGTCTTGGTGCTGGTGAAGGCCAGCCCTGCGTGGCTGTGGCCGTCAGCGGCCCACTGCTGGCTGAGCGGACCGAAGTCGACGATGTTCTTGGTGACCAGGGCCCGCTCCTCGCGGGTCGCGAGCTCGAGTAGCGCCTCGTCCGGAAAGGTCACCAGCTCACGGCGTTCGAGGACGGCCTGGATGTCGAGTCCGCGCTCCCGCAACTGCTCGGCGATCTTGGCCGACATCATCTCGTCCAGCAGGAGATGCCGGGCGGTCACCGGCCGAGCAGCTGCGCGGTCTTCTCGGCTGCGCGCAGCGCCTCGTCCGCGAGCCGCTCCGCGTGGGCGACCAGGGCGTCGATCTCCTGCGGATACGCCGCCCAGTACGTCAGCGCGAGGCTGACCAGCCGTCCCGGCAGGCCGGAGTTGTCCTCGACCAGCTTCACCAGCTCTGAGCGCGCCAGGTCCGGTTCGGCCGCGCGGGAGGACTTCACCGACCGGATGATCTCCCAGACGTCGGGTCCACCGATCAAGCAGGCCCGCCGGCCCGCCGGCCCGTCCCGGAAGATGACACCGGGGTGCTCCTCCATGCGCAGGCCCTCGTCGACGAGGCGCGCTGCCGCAGACGATCGCGTCCAGCCTGGGTGCCTGGTGACGTAGAAGGCCAACCGGTTGTTGACACCGGGGTCGAAGCGGATGGAGGAGGGAGCGTTCATGCACTACACTGCACGCAACCGTGTTCCGTTCCGAAGGACATGCCGGCGTTGGGCGCTACGACCAACTGGTCGCTGCCTACGGAGACTGGACCAGAAGCCGTCACGCGCCCTGAGGCAAGCGGCGGCTCCAGCCGGCCTGACGCAGCGGCTATGTGCCGTTCTGCTCCAGTGCAGCGGAAGCGACCAACCTCGTGATCACCTGAGAAACTCATCTGCCGCCAAGGCGCGCACCGATGATCGGGTGTGCTTGTGGCCGGGCGCAGGCGGACGCGTCGCGCATCGTTGTCCTTCGGCGCGTCAGCCAGCCACTGCCACAAGACCACCGCCGCGTCCCGGTCGTGCTCGACCGTCACCGAGTCCGCCTCAACCCGGGACGCTTCGTCGTGCATCCCCGCGGCCCGGAGCGCGGCGGCGATAGCGGCGAGCAGGCTCTGCGGTGACTCCACCCTCGGACGGTAGGCCAGTCACATCACGGCACCTACCCACACCGGGTGCCGTGGGCAAGTAGCGGCACCTACCCACTGTTTGCCCTCTGGACGCCGCGGCGTACGCAGCCACCATCCCACCATCCTTCTGTTCGGCCTGCACCTCGTCGCGTACACGGAGCGGCGGCGGCGGCACGGAGCGGCGGCGGCCATACTGACGCTCATGACCACGACGAGCGGGAAGATCGAGCGTTCAGGACCGGCGATCAGGGCCGCGCTAGCCGACGTCGCACCGCAGATCCTCGCTCGCTTCGAGGACGAGTTCCGACAGGCCGCGCAGGTGGCTGGCGAGCAGGTCGACGTGGCTCCCCTCGACGACGTCTTGAACCGGTGGTGGGGCATTGCCGCCGTACACGCCAACCCGATCAACGAGGAAGAAGAACGCGCCCTGGCTCGAGCCCGGGCCGGGGACTTCACAGGTTTCTCGAGCCTGGACGCAGACGGCAACTGGCAGCGGCTCTAGCGTGCGC
>JBBSVL010000204.1:0-5311 GCA_038233595.1 Propionibacteriales bacterium
CGTTGCCACCCGCGGCGTCGGCGGCCCTCTGCCGGGCCGACATCAGCGGGTCGTCGGGGCGTGGGAACGGGATCCGGTCGATCAGCACCAGCTGGCAGGTCTCCCCCGGCACGTCCAGGCCCTGCCACAGCGAGAGGGTGCCGAACAGGCAGGTGTGCGGGTCCTCGACGAACTGCCGGGCCAGCTCCGGCAGCTGGGCGTCTCCCTGGGCCAGTGTGGTCAGGTGCGGCAGCCGCTCGCGGACCGCCTCGGCCGCAGTCTCGGCGGCACGCCGCGAGGAGAACAGCCCGAGGGTGCGGCCCCCGGCGGCGTCGACCAGCTCGGCGATCTCGGCCAGCTGTGCCTCACCCAGCCCGTCGCGACCCGGTGGCGGCAGGTGTCTGGCGACGTACAGGATCGCCTGCTGCCCGTAGTCGAACGGCGAGCCGACGTCGATGCCCCGCCACGGGAGTACGCCGGCATCGCGTTCCAGCGCCGAGCCCTCGACCACCCTTTCGGCGGGCTTCAGCCCGAAGGACGTCGCCACCGCCTCGAAGTCACCGCCCAGCTTGAGGGTCGCGGAGGTGAAGACGACGGTCTTGTCGGTGAGCAGCTTGTCGCGCATCGTGCCCCAGACCTCGAGCGGCGCCACGCAGAGCTGGTTGCCACCCCGGTTGCGCTCACGTTCGGCCACCCAGAGCACGTCGGCGTCGGAGCCCGCTGCCATCCGCTCCGCCGTCTTGAACAGCTCCTGGGCCCAGCCCTTGGCCTGGGTAGCGGCCGCCCCGTCGCCTTCGGAGCCACCGACGTCCTTGGGGAACGCCGACGTCAGGGCCCGGGCAGCGTCGCGGACCAGCACCAGGGCGTCGGAGAGCTGGGTCGAGATCTGGTCGATGCGGCCCGGCGACGTGGTCTCGATCGCGTCGCGGAGGGTCTCGCCCGCGTCGGCGAGGTCGTCGGCCTCGGTGCCGTCCACATGGCGTTGCGCGCGGCGCGACGCCCGGTCGATCTCGGGCACCGAGAGCTCGTCGGTCGCGGCCTGGGTGACCCTGGCGACCAGCTCGTGGGCCTCGTCGATCACCACGACGTCGTACTCCGGGATCATCGGGACGCCCTCGATCGCGTCGATCGCGAGCAACGAGTGGTTGGTGACCACCAGCTGCGAGCGCGCCGCTCGTTCCTTGGCGCGCTCGGCGAAGCACTCGGCACCGTAGGGACACTTCGCGGCGCCCAGGCACTCGCGGTGCGAGACCGACACCTGCCGCCAGATCCGGTCGGTGTGCCTGGGTGCGTGGTCGCGCTCGCCGGTGCCGTTGGGGGTGGCGGCCTTGGCCTCACCTTCCGCCCACTCGCGCAGCGCCAGCACCTCGGCCCCCATCGAGCCCTCGGGCATCTCGACCAGCGCACCCTGGTCGTCGGGCACGCCCTCGCGGATCCGGTGCAGGCAGGCGTAGTTGGACCGCCCCTTGAGCACGGCGTACGACGGGGTCTCGTGCAGCACGTCCGTGGCCGCCTCGACCAGTGCCGGGATGTCCCGCTCGACCAGCTGGTGCTGCAGGGCGAGCGTGGCAGTGGCGACCACCACGCGGTCCTCGTTCAACAGCGCCGGCACCAGGTAACCCAGCGACTTGCCGGTGCCGGTGCCGGCCTGCACCAGCAGGTGCTCACCGGAGGCCATCGAGGCCGCGACGGCCTCGGCCATCTCGATCTGCCCGGGCCGCTCCTCGCCGCCGAGCTCTGCCACCGCCGCCGCCAGCACCGCACGGACGGTTGGCGTCCGGGGGGCGGTTTCGCTGGAGCTCGCTGGCATCTGAGAAACCCTAGCCATTCCGACCTGGAGCCATGCGGCGGTGGGTTACTGGCCGGCCGGGGGCACGTCGTTCGCTGCAGGATCGGCAGGCTCTGCCGGTGCCGGTGCCGGTGCCGGTGGCTGGGCTGCGGGGGTCTCGGTGACCGGAAGCGGCCTCGTGTCGGTGCCGAAGTCCACCGTCGGGGCGTTCTGCTGACCTTCGGGGGCCTTGTAGAAGTCCCGCTTGGAGACCGCGGCCATCCCCGCGAGGAACATCCACGGGATGGTGGAGACCATGCTGTTCAGCTTGGTCACGGCGTCGTTGTAGTACTGCCGCGCGAAGGAGATCTGGTTCTCGGTGTCGGCCAGCTGCTTCTGCAGGTCCAGGAACTGGGTGCTCGCCTTCAGGTCCGGGTAGGCCTCGGCGACCGCCATCACGTTGACCAGGGCCTGGCTCAGCTGCGCGTCGGCGGCCGCCTTCTCCGGCACGGCGGTGTCCTTGGTCGCGGCGGCGACGCGCGAACGGGCCGCGGTCACGGCTTCGAAGACGCCGCTCTCGTGGGCGGCGTACCCCTTGACGGTGTTGACCAGGTTGGGGATCAGGTCGGCGCGCCGGGTGAGCTGGACGTCGATGCCACCGAGCGCCTCCTGGGCCCCGATGTCGGTCTTGCGGAGCTTGTTGAAGCCGGAGATCCCGAAGAGGACCAGCGCGACGATAATCACGAGGATCACGATGAGGGCAATCACAGTTGCTTCCTTTCCTCACCCGGTCCAGCCGGGATGGTTTGTGCACAGGTGTGTGGACAGGTCACCACGAGCCACCACCTCCGCCGCCTCCGCCGCCCCCGCCGGAGAACCCGCCACCCCCGCCGCCACCCGAGGGCGCCTGGGTGGCCTGGTAGGCGGAGATCGCGGAGTGCATGGAGGAGGAGAAGCCCTGGGAGAACTCCGAGCCCATCGAGCCGAACCCGCCGACCAGGTAGCCGCCCATGAAGTACGACGGGGCGGGCGGGTCCTCGCCGACCTCGACCTGGTACTTCTGCGCCCACACGTCGGCGCAGCCGAAGGCGACCGCCCACGGGATGTAGGCGGTGTACAGCTCCTTGCGGCCACTGAAGTCGAAGCGGGCCTCGCTGGACGGGGTCGCCAGGATCCGGCGGAAGCCACCGATCCGGGACCACACGTCGCGGCCCTTCCTGGTGCGGAAGGTCGTGGCGCCGGGCATGAGCAACGGGGCCGCGAGCACCGCGAAGACCCCGAACGGCAGCCCGATGACCGACATCGTGCCCGGGTTGACGAAGAAGGACACCAGGGCGACCACGGCCGCCACCACCACGGCTGCCGCGCCCAGCTTCGCTGTCGTCTGGACCTGCATCAGCCCGGTGGACCGCGACCACGCCTTGACCGCACCGTCGAAACCGTTGCGGGCGGCCTGGATCTTCTCGCCGCCGGACACGTCGCCGGGCCGGGCCACGAACGAGGAGCCCTCCGAGATGTCGAGCACCGCCGCGGACTGCTGGGTGATGGTGTCGGCCATGCTCCAGTCGCCCTTGGTTCCCTCGATCCTCCAGCCGTCGTCGGACCGGTCGATCCTGGCCAGACCCTTCTGGCCGAGCTCGAGCATGGTCGCGGCGTACATGTCGTCGTTGACCCGCTCGGTGAACAGGTAGGCACCCTGGGCGGGTCCGATCCCCTCCGGCGGCGCATACATCAGCGGGTACGACGGCGGCAGCTCGCGCACACTGTGGGCCAGCCTCCACCCTGCGGCCGCGGCAAGCAGCGCCAGGACCAGCCAGACCAGCACGCCGACCTCGGAGCGGCCGAGGACCGGGTCCAGCCGCACCGGCCAGGGCACGGTCTGCTGGCCGGGAGCCTTCGTGGCCAGGTCGGTCTGCACCGTGACGGGGGTGTTCGGCTGCAGCGCGCCCGTGGTGACCGTGAGCGTGTCACCGGAGGTGGAGGCCTTGCAGCCACCGCTGCTGCCGACGCCGATGCCGCACCGGACGCGCTGGGGCGTGGAGGGCAAGGTTGCACTCAGCGCGCTCTTCTCGATCGGCATCCGCCAGCCGCCGGGAATCAGGTTCCAGTAGAACTGCGAACCGCTGCCCTGCTTGGCCAGCACCCCCTTGACGAGGTAGCTGATCACGTAGGTGTGGTCGCCGTCGATCGTGGTGTCCGCCCGACCAATCTTGGCCACGACGTAGCGGCCGCCGCCCTCCTTGGAGAGGCTGAGCCCGTCCGCTGCGCCGTCCCTGGTCACCGCGATGTGCTGCGGGACGTAGCGGACGTGGGAGTCGTTGGGGTCGGCGACGTCGAAGAACCGGAAGATGCCGTGCTTGCCCAGCGGCAGGTGGACCTTCAGCGTCTCGGTGGCATGCAGGGTGCCCTGGGCGTCGACGTCGAACTTCGCGTTGTAGTCGGTGATCCGGGCGAACTCCTGCGTGGTTTCCGAGCTGGTCCCGGTGGCCAACACCGGGAAGAACATCATCAGCACCACGGCCACCAGGCCGACCAGCGCTGCCCCGACACGTCTCATTCGGCGGAGCCTACTGCCCGGAGAACTCCGTGGAGTAGGAAGCGAGCTCCCCGGCGAGGTCGGGGTTGACCCGGGCGTGGACCACTGTTCCCTCGCCGGTGTGGTCGATCGAGAGCACCTCTCCGTGCTCGTGGATCCGGTTGACCAGGTCACCGCGCGAGTAGGGCAGCAGCACGGTCACCTCCACGGCCGGGCGCGGCAGGTCGGCCTCGATCGCCGCCAGCACCTCGGCGATGCCTTCGCCGGTGCGGGCACTGACACCGACCGAATGTGGTTCCCGGGCACGGATCCGGGCGATGACGAGCGGGTCGGACGCGTCGATCTTGTTGATCACGACGAGCTCCGGAACCTGTCGGGCACCGATCTCGGTGAGCACCTCACGTACGGCGGCCAGCTGGCCCTCCGGGTCCGGGTGGGAGCCGTCGACCACGTGCAGGACCAGGTCGGAGTCGGCGACCTCCTCCAGTGTCGAGCGGAAAGCCTCGACCAGCTGGTGGGGCAGGTGCCGGACGAACCCGACGGTGTCGCTCATCGTGTAGACGCGTCCGTCACTGGTCGTCGTACGACGGGTGGTGGGGTCCAGCGTCGCGAACAGCGAGTCGTCGACGAGGACTCCCGCGTCGGTGAGCCGGTTCAGCAACGAGGACTTGCCGGCGTTGGTGTAGCCGGCGATCGCCACGCTGGGGATCGCGTGCCGGACCCGCTCGGAGCGCTTGGTGTCGCGGGTGCCCTTCATCTCCTTCAGCTCGCGGCGGAGCTTGGCGATCTTGGTGTTGATCCGGCGCCGGTCGGTCTCGATCTTGGTCTCACCGGGGCCGCGGCCACCGATGCCCTCGCCGCCGGCGGCGCGACCACCGGCCTGGCGGGAGAGGTTGCCACCCCAGCCGCGCAGCCGCTGCTTCATGTAGTTGAGCTGGGCCAGCTCGGTCTGGGCCTGGCCTTCACGGGACTTGGCGTGCTGGGCGAAGATGTCGAGAATCAGCGCGGTTCGGTCGACGACCTTGACC
>JBBSVL010000205.1:0-5309 GCA_038233595.1 Propionibacteriales bacterium
CCCGTCAACCTTCGCCCCGACCTGCTCCACGTGGTCAGAGACGTCGGTCCCACAGCGCCGGGACTTTCGACCCTCAAGGAGTGCTGAGCATCGGCGTAGGTTCGAGTACCGACGCACCTGAGCCGCCGACCACGAGGAGACACGATGAGTACGCCAGATTCCGCGGCCGGCACCGAGGCCCTGGCCGCGAGGGCCGGAAGCAGGGACGGGTTCACGGCGACGGCCACGGTCGCGTCGTCGGTCGTCTTCGTGTCAGATCTCGACCGGTCCCTGGAGTTCTATCGCGATGTGTTCGCCTGTGAGGTGGCCATTCGTGAGCGAGATGCCGCCCTGCTCCTGACTCCTGGCGGATTCCAGATGTACCTGATGGCACGTGGTGACCGACAGGAGCACCCCTCGGGCGGCATCGGACACGAGTTCCTGATGTGGGCAGTCGACAGCCCCGAGGCGCTGGAGCACTTCGCCGCGGCACTGAGGGACTGCGGCCACTACGTCGACACGCACACGAGCGACGGAGTGCAGTTCGTCGAAGGCCACGACCCCGACGGCATTCGGGTCGTGATCGCCCACCCGAGTCCGCAGCAACGGCCGCGCTCCGTCCTGGACCCGCGCTTCTACAACTGACCCAGAGAGTGAGCGAAGGAGCCAGATGCAAACGGACCAGGAACACATCGTTGTCGGAGTGGACGGGTCAGAGGCTTCGATCGACGCCCTGAAGTGGGCTGCGCGGCAAGCATCGCTGACCGGCGCCGAGGTCACGGCCGTGCTCGCCTGGCAGTACCCGCACGCCGCGGGTGGCTTCCCCATCACCGCCGAGGTCGACTGGCCGGCCAACGCCCAGACGGTGCTCAGGAACGCCGTCACCGAGGCCTTCGGTTCGGAGATGGACATGACCGTTCGCGAGGTCGTCGAGGGCCATCCGGCGAAGGTGCTCATCGACGCGTCGGCCGAGGCCGACCTGCTCGTGGTCGGCAGCCGAGGGCACGGCGGCTTCGTCGGGATGCTCCTAGGATCGGTGAGCGAGCACGTCGCAGCGCACGCACACTGCCCGGTGCTCGTGGTCCGCCATCCCGTTCCCGGATGACACCGGGGCGGTCAGGCACGTAGCCGCCTTCGGGTCAGAGAGGGGCCCGCAGACGGCAAAGGACGCGCAACCGGTGACGCAGGCGGGGGCGTGTGGTAAGGATGGGCGATGGCCGAAGCCGCCGACGACCCGGACCTGCTGGCCCCGTTGCTCCCCGGCGGCGAGACCATCGAGGCGGTGTGCGCCCAGCTGCCGGGCATCCGGCGACGTGACCTTTCGCCGTCCACCCGGCTGGTGCACGCCTGGAGCTACCTGTTGTGGTTCCGGTGGCGGCCCTACATCGACTACCGCAGCCGGGTCGGCATCCTGGCGAACGAACCGGGCGCCGGCGGGCGTAAGTGGCGCCGGATAGGTACGCCGTACTGATGATTGGTCATCCTTCCTTCAGCGTCGAGCCCTGGTGCCTGCGCGAGGGCGCCCTGGATCTGGACGTGCTGGCGCAGAGCGAGTCGGTGTTCGCCTTGTCCAACGGCCACATCGGCTGGCGCGGCAACCTCGACGAGGGCGAGCCGAACGGGATGCCCGGCAGCTACCTGAACGGCGTCTACGAGCAGCGCCCGCTTCCCTATGCCGAGCTGGGGTACGGCTACCCCGAAGACGGTCAGACCATCATCAACGTCACCAACGGCAAGGTGATCCGGCTGCTGGTCGACGACGAGCCGTTCGACGTCCGCTACGGACACCTACGCGCCCACGAACGGGTCCTGGACTTCCGTGCCGGGGTCCTGCGTCGACAGGCTGAATGGAAGTCGCCGGCAGATCGTGCCGTGCGAGTGTCCTCGACCCGGCTGGTGTCGTTGTCCCAGCGAGCCGTCGCCGCGATCGCCTACGAGGTCGAGCCGGTCGATACTGCGATCAAGGTGGTGCTGCAGTCCGAGCTGGTTGCCAACGAGGACCTTCCGCTGCTGCAGGGCGATCCACGCACCGGGGCGACGCTGCCGGCCCCGCTGCTCGAACGAGCAGACGCGGCAAGGGGTGCCCGCGGCGGGCTGGTGCACGCCACCCGGCACACCGACCAGTGCGTCGCGGCAGTGATGGATCACGTGGTGGACGGACCGCCCTCGACACTGGTGCAGTCCGAGAGCTTCCCGCACCTGGCCCGAACGACCGTGATGGTCCGGCTGGAGCCCGGTCAGCGGCTGCGCCTGGTCAAGTTCGTCGCCTACGGCTGGTCCGGATCCCGGTCCTCGGCAGCTGTGCGTGACCAGGCCGACGCAGCACTGGGCCAGGCGGTCAAGACCGGATGGGACGGCCTGCTCGGCGAGCAGCGCTCCTACCTCGACGACTTCTGGGACCGTGCCGACGTCGAGCTCGACGGCGACGCGGAGGTCCAGCAGGCGGTACGTTTCGGGCTGTTCCACGTGCTGCAGGCCGGAGCCAGGGCCGAGGGCCGCGCGATCCCGGCCAAGGGCCTGACCGGTCCCGGCTACAACGGGCATGCCTTCTGGGACAGCGAGACCTTCGTGCTCCCGGTGCTCACCTACACCGTCCCGGAGGCCGCGGCACACGCGCTGCGCTGGCGACAGGACACGCTGCCGCTCGCGAAGGAGCGGGCTGCCCAGCTCGGGCTCGCCGGAGCGACGTTCCCGTGGCGCACCATCGCCGGCGCGGAGTGCTCGAGCTACTGGCCCGCGGGCACTGCCGCGTTCCACATCGGCGCCGACATCGCCGACGCTGTCACCCGGTACGTCTCCGCAACCGGTGACGAGGGTTTCGAACGTGCGGTCGGCCTGGAGCTGCTCACCGAGACCGCGCGTCTCTGGTCATCGTTGGGCCACCACGACGCGCAGGGGCGGTTCCGCATCGACGGCGTCACCGGACCCGACGAGTACAGCGCGGTGGTGGACAACAACGTCTACACAAACCTGATGGCACGCCACAACCTGCGCGCCGCCGCCGACGCCGCGCAACGCCACCCCGACGCTGCCCGGGGGCTCGGCGTCGACGAGGAGGAGACCGCCGGCTGGCGCGATGCTGCCGAGGCCATGTACATCCCGTACGACGAGGTGCTGGGGGTCCACCCTCAGTCCGAGGGGTTCACCACGCACCAACCGTGGGACTTCGCCGGCACCACCCCCGAGCAGTACCCGCTGTTGCTGCACTTCCCCTACTTCGACCTCTACCGCAAGCAGGTCAGCAAACAGGCCGACCTGGTGCTGGCCATGCACCTGCGTGGAGACGCGTTCACCGCCGAAGAGAAGGCTCGCAACTTCGCCTACTACGAACGGCTCACCGTGCGGGACTCGTCCCTGTCCGCTTGTACCCAGGCCGTGATGGCGGCCGAGGTCGGGCACCTGCAGCTGGCACACGACTACCTGGGCGAAGCGGCCCTGATGGACCTGGACGACCTGGAGCACAACACCCGCGACGGCCTGCACATCGCCTCCCTCGCCGGGGCCTGGATCGCGCTCGTCGCCGGGTTCGGTGGGCTACGTGAACGTCAGAACACCCTCGCGTTCGCGCCGAGCCTCCCTCCGACCCTGAGCCGGATCGCCTTCACGCTCACCTTCCAGAACAGAAGACTGCACGTCGAGGTTGCACCAGACTCGGTCAGCTACCAGCTTCGCTCAGGTGAGCCGCTGCAGATCTTCCACGAAGAACGGTCCGTCACCGTCTCCACGGACAGCCCACTGCGCTGTGCACTCACCCCCCGTCCGGCACTCGACCCGCCGACCCAGCCCGTCGGACGCGAACCCGCACGCCGTCGTGAGGTGACCATTTGACTCCGGGCCGAGATGGGAGTCTTCTGGAAGGTGAGCCACAGTTCGTGGTGCTGCGCCGGACCCGGTAGCGCATCGCCAAGATGCGACGAGACGGGAACCTCGTGGAGCGCGACCTCGCGCGTCTCACCCGACGAGCTCTGGTGGCCCAGCTGAGGCAGGTCGAGAACGCCACCTGCTCCACACCTGCGCCGACACCGAGAGGCATCACATGAGTACCGCAGAGCAGACATTCGTCATCGTCGGGGCTGGGCTGGCCGGAGCCAAGGCAGCCGAAGCACTCCGCAAGCAGGGCTTCACCGGCCAGATCGTGATGGTCGGGGACGAGAGCGAACCTCCCTACAACCGCCCCCCGCTGTCCAAGGACTACCTGCAGGGCAAGTCCGAGAAGGACAAGATCTACGTCCAGCCCGACGGCTGGTACGCCGAGCACGACATCGACCTGCGTCTGGGCACCCGGGTCACCGCCGTCTACCGTGACGCCCACCGGGTGAGCATTGCCGGCGGCGGCGAGATCGGCTACGACAAGCTGCTGCTGGCCACCGGCTCCGCACCGCGTCGCCTGGACATCCCGGGCTCCGACCTCGACGGCGTGCTCTATCTCCGCGGCGTTGAGGACTGCGAGGCGATGAAGACGGCGTTCGCCGCCGCCAACCGCGTGGTGGTCATCGGGGCCGGCTGGATCGGCCTGGAGACCGCCGCAGCCGCCCGAGCGGCCGGCTGCGAGGTCACCGTGGTCGAGAGGGGCGAGCTGCCCCTGCTGAGGGTCCTGGGCCGGGAGCTGGCCGAGATATACGCGGCCCTGCACCGCTCCCACGGCGTCGAGCTGCGGCTGGGCGCCACCCTCGCCACGATCACCGGAGAGAACGGGAAGGCGACCGGCGTCCAGCTGGGCGACGGCACCCAGATCGACGCCGACGCGGTAGTCGTCGGGATCGGCATCACCCCCAACACCGCGCTGGCCGAAGAAGCCGACCTCACGGTGGACAACGGGGTCTTCCTCGACGAGCACCTGGCCACCAGCGACCCCGACGTGTTCGCCGCCGGCGACGTCGCGAACGTCTACTACCCGCACCTCGACACCCACCTGCGGCTCGAGCACTGGTCGGCTGCGCTGAACCAGGGCCCGGTCGCCGCCACGAACATGCTGGGTGGGGACGCGGTCTATGACCACGTGCCCTACTTCTACTCCGACCAGTACGACATGGGCATGGAGTACTCCGGCTACGTCGGAGCCGACGGTTACGAGGAGGTCGTCTTCCGCGGTGACGTGGACAAGGGCGAGTACGTCGCCTTCTGGCTGCGCGACCGACGGGTTCTGGCCGGCATGAACGTCAACGTCTGGGACGTCACCGACACCATCGCGGCCCTGGTCCGCTCCGGCGCCCAGGTCGACCGGTCCAGGCTGGCCGACCCCCAGACGCCGCTGACCGAGGTCCAGGCCGACGAACTGAGCCGAGCGCAGTCATGACCACGTCGCAGCGCACGCGCACCATGAGCGGCGA
>JBBSVL010000206.1:0-5297 GCA_038233595.1 Propionibacteriales bacterium
GAGATGACCGAGTCCGGACGGATCGTGCCGTTCCAGTGCCCGTACTGCGGGGACGAGGACCTGCGACCACACCTGGCGGAGGATGCCGAGACCTCCAGGCACGGCGAGTGGGAGTGCAGGTCCTGCCTGCGGGCCTTCCGGCTCTCCCTGATCGGGCACCTGCGCCGCCCAGCCGTTCCCGCACCGACGCAGGCCGACCGATGACCGCCGGCACCACGATGCGGGCCAGGGCGGCCCGGGGTTCTGCGACCGAGGGCCGCAGAACGGACGAGCTGCGCGAGATCGTGTCGAACGTGGGCGCCGAGCTGGAGCTCGCACCGGCCGAGGTGATCATCGAGTGGGCCGTTGCCACGTTCGGTGACCGGTTCTGCATCACGTCCTCGATGGCCGACGCGGTGCTTGCGCACCTCGCCTCGAAGGTCGCTCCCGGGCTTGCCGTGGTCTTCCTCGACACCGGCTACCACTTCGCCGAGACCATCGGCACCCGGGACGCGGTCGCGACAACCCTGCCGGTCAACCTGGTCAGTGTCACCCCGGAGCAGACGGTGGCCGAGCAGGACGAGACCTACGGCAAGGACCTTTTCGACCGCGACCCGGACCTGTGCTGCGCGTTGCGCAAGGTCAAGCCGCTCCAGGATGCGCTGACCGGGTACGACGCGTGGGCGACCGGCCTGCGCCGGGCCGAGACCCACAACCGGGTGATCGCACCGGTGGTCGGCTGGGAGGCGAAGAAGCAGAAGGTGAAGGTCTCCCCGCTCGCGCGGTGGAGCGACGGGCAGGTGGAGCGCTACGTCGCGGAGAACGGCGTACTGGTCAACCCGTTGCAGTACGACGGCTACCCGTCGATCGGCTGCTGGCCGTGCACCCGCCGGGTGGCGCCCGGCGAGGACGCCCGCAGCGGGCGCTGGTCGGACAGCAACAAGACCGAGTGCGGGATCCACCAGTGACCCTCATCACCGAAACGCCCGGAACACTCCGTCGCACCACCAGAAGGAGAAGAAGATGACCGCGCCCGCCCTCATCGCCCTCGCTCACGGCAGCCGCGACCCGCACTCGGCCGAGACCGTGCAGGCACTCGTCGGCCAGGTCCGCGAGCTCCGGCCCGACCTTCGCATCGAGACCGCGTTCCTCGAGCTCTGCCGTCCCCGCTTCGGCACGGTCGTGGACAAGCTCGTCCGGGCCGGCTTCGAGGAGATCGTGGTCGTTCCGCTGCTGTTGACGGAGGCCTTCCACGCGAAGGTCGACGTGCCCACCGTGATCGCTGAGGCAACCGCCCGGCACCCGGGCCTGCAGATCCGGGCGACGAAGGTGCTCGGTCTGGAGACCGAGTTCCTCGAGGTCCTTGATGCCCGGTTGCGCGAGGCGCTCAGCGCGGCACGGGTGCGCGAGCTCGACGCTCTGGTGCTGGCCGCCGCCGGGTCCTCGGACCCGCTCGCCAACCAGGCCGTTGCCCGGCTGGCCCGCGTCTGGGGTGCGCGGCACCGGCTGCCGGTAACTGCGGCGTTCGCCTCGGCAGCTCCCCCGGCCACCGGTGAGGCGGTGCGGGCGTTCCGGGGCGAGGGTCGACGCCACGTCGCGGTGGGGTCGATGTTCCTGGCCCCCGGGTTCCTGCCCGACCGGGCCGCGGAGCTCGCCTCCGAGGCCGGAGCGGTAGCGGTCTCGCAGCCGCTCGGGGCCGACCCGGTGCTGGCACGGACCGTCCTGGCCCGCTACGCCGTAGGTGCCGTGGAGCTGGTCCCGGTCTGACCGGTCAGTCTCAGTCCTGCAGCATGATGGCGACCTTGACGTCGTCGTCCTGCGGCTCGAAGGCTGCAGCGAAGTCGGCCAGCGGCACCCGACGGCTGACCAGCCTGCCGAGCCAGTCCAGATCGGCCGCGGCAAGGGCGTCCGCAGCCAGGGCGTAGTGCCTCAGGTTCGCATTGACCGAGCCGACGACCGCGTCGTTGCCCAGCACGATGTCGCGGTTCAGCGCGCCGCCGTCCAGGCGCAGGTCTTGGCCGACCGCGGAGACCCCGGTCAGGCAGACGATGCCGTACGTCGCAGTGCCGGCCATGGCACCGAAGATCAGATCCGTCACGCCGGTCGCCTCGATGACGACGTCGGGCCGCACCCGCGCGGTGACCGAGTCGATGTCGGAGTGGTGGTAGGTCGCGCCCAGCTCGTGCACTCGCTGCGGCTTGGGTCCCTTGGTGACCTGGTCCAGCACGTGCACGTCGAGACCCCGCTGCGCGCCGATCATCGCCGCGAGCAGCCCGACCGGGCCGGCGCCGGTGACCAGCACGGACTTCGGCTCGAACCAGGCCCGGTTGCCGATCCGGTCGACCTGCTCCCACGCCTTGGCCACGATCGTGGTCGGCTCCATCAGCATCCCGACCTCGGCAAGCCGGGTGTCGAGCTTCACGGCGTAGTCGGCCTCGACGGTCCACTGCTCGCTGGCATAGCCGTCGGCCTGCTTGATGCCGCGCTCGGTGTACTGCCCGTTGCGGCACATGTCGAACTCCCCGCGCGCGCAGGCACCGCAGGGCACCGGGTCGGGACGACGTACGACGCCCACGACCAGGTCCCCCTCGGCGAACGCGGCACCCTTGGGGCCCTTCGGTGCGGAGCGGACCCGGCCCAGTGACTCGTGGCCGATCACCAGGCGCGGATGGCCGGGGGGCGCCCAGCCGTAGTCACCGCGCGTGATCTCGTGGTCGGTGCCGCAGACTCCGACCGCGATGCCGTCGACCAGCAGCTCGCCGGCGCCGGCTGCGGGGTCGGGAACCTCGCTCACCTCGAGGGTGTCGGGCTTCTTCGGGATAGTGGTGAGTGCGCGCATCCCCCAGTCCTATCGCACGAGCATGACGAGCAGCCGTTCGAGCTCGGTTGCGGGGTCGCCGGTGAGGCCGCCGTGCACCGGCCCGGGCTGTACGACGGTGCTGCGGGGTGCCTTGAGGAAGCCGAACCGGACGCCCTGGTCCAGGCCGCCGATCTCGCCGAGGGCGGCGTCGCCACGGCAGACCCCGTCGACGAACTCCAGCCCCCGGCACAGCGCGTCGTGGTCGGCGTCAGGGTCCAGTGCGGTCAGCCTGGTCCGGTCGACGTGCCAGGCGACGTCGAGGAAACCCTCCTCCTCGCAGTAGAGGACCACGCCGACGTTGAGGAACTCCTCCCTGTCGACCCGGGGCACGCAGCGCAGCACGACGTACTGGTAGGGGTTCATGAGCGTCTCCCGGGCAGCCAGGGCCGCACCAGTCCGGCAGCGCCGTCACGCCGGGCCCGCAGGAACTCGACGTAGGCGGCTCGCAGGTCTGTCGGCGTCGCGGCGCCCGGCACCGGGACCAGCCACTCGTCGGGCACGGCTGCCACGACGTCGGTCAGCACGTCGTCGGTCACCGACGCGGCAAGCTCCGCGTCGAGCCGCACAGCCTGGTGGGCCGAGCGCACCAGCACATGGTCAGAGACGTCCCACGGTTGCTCGGCGAAGCGCTGGGGAGAACCGACGCCACCGGCCCAGCCATGGTTGAAGTACAAAGATGCGCCGTGGTCGATCAGCCACGGCCGGGCGTGCCAGACCAGCAGGTTGGGGTTGCGCCAGCTGCGGTCGACGTTGGCGACGTAGGCATCGAGCCACAACAGCCGACCGGCGAAGTCGGGCGTCACCTCGACCGAGGTGTCGAAGCCGAACGAACCGGGCAGGAAGTCGACCCCGAGGTTCAGCCCCAGGCTCGCGGTGAGCAGGTCCTGCACCTCCTCGTCTGCCTCGTAGCGGGCGATCGCCGCCTCCAGCTCGATCTGCACCAGCCGTGGGGTGTCCAGCCCGAGATGTCGGGCCAGCCCGGCCACGATCACCTCCGCGACCAGCACGTTGACGCCCTGCCCCGCGCCGCGGAACTTGCACACGTAGATGCCCAGGTCGTCGGCCTCCACGATGCCCGGGAGCGAGCCGCCCTCGCGCAGCGGTGCGACGTACCTGGTTGCCCGGACGGTGGACAGGCCGGTGCTGGACTCGCTCACGACAACGGCTGCTCGTTCGTCAGCCTGGCGCGCTGCTCGGCCACGTCGTAGTCCGGCTCCGGCCAGGTCAGGTCCATCCCCCGCAACGCCTCGAGCAGCAACGAGCCGATCGCCCAGTTGCGGTACCACTTGCGGTCGCTGGGTACGACGTACCACGGGGCCACGTCGGTGTTGCACCGCTCCAGCGCGGTCTCGTACGCGCCCTGGTAGGCCGGCCAGACCTCCCGCTCGTCGACGTCACCCGGCTTGAACTTCCAGCGCTTCGTCGGCTCGTCGAGCCGGGCAAGCAGCCGCTCCTTCTGGGTGTCCGCGGAGATGTGCAGCATGCACTTGATGATCGTGGTGCCCTCGTCGACCAGCCGCTTCTCGAACCGGTTGATGGCGGCGTAGCGACGACGGATCTCGTCGGCCTTCGCGAGCCGGTGCACCTTG
This sequence comes from Propionibacteriales bacterium, assembly GCA_038233595.1. Lineage (GTDB taxonomy): Bacteria > Actinomycetota > Actinomycetes > Propionibacteriales > Nocardioidaceae > Marmoricola. The sequence continues at coordinate 4,429 of JBBSVL010000206.1, forward strand.
GCGACGAGCACGTCCTCGTAGTGCGACCGGTCGAAGACGCCCACCGTCCCCGGGGGCGGCACCGCCTGCTCGATCCGCCACAGGAAGTCGTGCGCCAGCTCCTGCTTCGTCGGCGCCTTGAAGGACCGGGTCTGCAGACCGCCCGGGTCGAAGAGCCCCGTCGTGTGCTTGAGCACCCCCCCTTTGCCGGAGGTGTCCATCCCTTGCAGCACCAGCAGGATCCGGCGACTGCCGTCGGTGTAGCCGGAAGCGAAGAGCCGCTCCTGGAGGTCACTGAGCTCGGACTGCATCGCCGGCAGTGCCTTCTTGCCCTTCTTCTTGCCGCCTGTGAAACCGGGCTTGGCGTGCGGGTCGATCGAGGCGAGGTCGACCGGCCCTCGGGGAAGCCGGAGCAGGTCGCTGATGGCGGTGTCACGTCGCTTTGCAGCCATGTCCGGAGTATGACGGACCACGCTGCGCAATAGGCTGGCCCGATGGATCTTCCCGTGATGCCTCCCGTGCGGCCGATGCTGGCCAAGTCGGTCCGGGGGGTCCCCGACCCGGAGAAGTTCGAGGGTGGGTTGTCGTTCGAGCCGAAGTGGGACGGCTTCCGTTGCATCGTGTTCCGTGACGGCGCCGAGGTCGAGCTGACCTCGCGCAACACCAAGCCGCTGACCCGGTACTTCCCCGAAGTCGTGGCCGCGATGAAGCAGCAGCTGCCCGAGCGCTGCGTGCTCGACGGCGAGCTGTTCGTCGCGCGCGGCGACCGGCTGGAGTTCGCGGTTCTCCAGGAGCGGATCCACCCGGCCGACTCCCGGGTGCAGAAGCTGTCCCAGGAGACCCCTGCCGGCTTCGTGGCGTTCGACGTACTGGCGCTCGGCGAGGAGTCC
>JBBSVL010000207.1:0-5258 GCA_038233595.1 Propionibacteriales bacterium
ACCGGTGGTTCGCGGGAGTACGTCGAGCGGGTGGCCAAGCAGCTGCACGAGGTGCGGCTCTCCGCCCCCGTCTCCGCGATCCGCGAGCATGCCGACGGGGTGGACGTCACCGACCCCTCCGGGACCACGACGTACGACGCCGTGGTCATCGCCACCCACCCCGACCAGGCGCTGGCGATGCTCGCCCAGGAGAGCGGCGGTCCTACCGACCTCCAGCACGAGCTGCTCGGTGCGATGCCCTACGCCCGCAACTCCGCCCAGCTGCACACCGACGAGCGACTGCTCCCCCGGGCGTCACGGGCCCGCGGGTCGTGGAACTACCAGAGCCGCGCCCACGCCGACGGCCGGGTGCTGGTCACCTACGACATGACCCGGCTGCAACGGATCGACATCACCGACCGCCGCTTCCTGGTCACCCTGGGCGGCGAGGACATCGTCGACCCGGCGACCGTGATCGCCACGATGGACTACGCGCACCCGATCTTCACCCCGGAGTCCGTCGCCGCCCAGGCCCGGCTGCCCGAGCTGAACACCAGCCGGGTCGCCTTCGCCGGCGCCTACCACGGCTGGGGCTTCCACGAGGACGGCGCGCTCTCGGGCCGCAAGGCGGCCGAGCACCTCGGCGCTCGCTGGCCACAGCAGTCGATCGAGCAGGGCGCCCCGACGCCCGGCGTCGAGACCAGCGCAGCCACGCCGGTGCTCTACGACACCACGATCAAGCACGCCCGTGTCGAGCCGCTGCGCAACGTGTTCACCTACGACAGCTACACCTGGCTGGTCGACCTCGACGAGCTGCCTCGCTTCCGCGGGGTGCTCGGGCCGCTGCTGGGCAGGCTGGCGTCGTTCGAGTCCCGCGACCACGTCGGCTCCCCCGACCGGACGCTGCGGCAGAACATCGACGACCTGCTCCGCGAGCACGGCATCGACCTCGAGGGCGGCCGGATCCAGATGCTGGCCCACGCCCGCGCTCTCGGCTACGTGTTCAACCCGATCTCGGTGTTCTGGTGCCACCGGGCGGACGGCGAGCTGGCCTGCGTGGTCGTCGAGGTGCACAACACCTACGGCGGGCGGCACGCCTACCTGGTCCACCCCGACGCGCACGGCCGCGCCACGGTCGACAAGGAGCTCTACGTCTCGCCGTTCAACGACACCTCCGGGGAGTACCACGTCGCCGTACCGCTGCCCGCCGACACCATGAAGGTGGGCGTCACCCTGCACCGCAAGGACCAGCCGCCCTTCACCGCGACCATGACTGGCAAGGCGCGCCCTGCCACCACCGCAGCCGTGCTGCGAGCCTCCGTCCAGATGCCGATGGCCCCGTTGCTGGGCATGTTCCGGATCCGCGTGCAGGGCATCAAGCTCTGGCTGCGCGGACTGCCCATCCAGCCACGATCCCGGAACCGAGGAGAAACCCCCCGATGACTGCACTCACCCCCGACGCCACCCGGATCGACACGATCCGATGGCCGGACCTCGCCCCGATGCGCGCCTCCGCGCGCAGCCGGGTCGAGTCGACCGTGGCCGACCTGCTCTTCCGCGGAGCGCTGCACCGGCTCCCGGTGCGGGTGACCTACCCCGACGGCCGGGTGCTCGGTGCCGGCGGCCCGGACAGCCCGGTGATGCATCTGCACCGCCCGGACGAGTTCTTCCGCCGCCTCGGCGCGGGCAAGCTGATCGGCTTCGGCGAGTCCTACATGGCCGGCGACTGGGACGCCCCCGACCTCGGCGGCTTCCTCACCGAGCTGAGCCGGCACATGGCCAACCTCATCCCGCAGCCGCTGCAGAAGCTGCGCGCACTCGTGGTGGCCCGGCATCCGGCGGCCGAGCGCAACGTCGAGGAGAACACCCGGGACAACATCGCCCGGCACTATGACCTGTCCAACGACATGTTCGCGACGTTCCTCGACGACACCCTGACCTACAGCTCCGCACTGTTCGCGGACCCGACGACCGGCGCCCGCTCGACGACGACCCGTGCGACGGTCTCCTCCGCACCGTTGCCCGGTCAACCCACGGCGGTCGACCTGGCCGACGGGCAGCGACGCAAGATCGACCGGCTGCTCGACCAGGTCGGCGTCACCGCGGGCAGCCGGGTGCTGGAGATCGGCACCGGCTGGGGCGAGCTCTGCATCCGGGCTGCCGCACGCGGCGCCACCGTCCGCTCGGTCACCCTGTCGAGCGAGCAGCAGGCACTGGCCCAGAACCGGGTGGCCGAGGCCGGCTACACCGACCAGGTGAGCGTCGATCTGCTCGACTACCGCGCCGTCCAGGGTGAGTACGACGCGGTGCTGTCCGTCGAGATGATCGAGGCGGTCGGCCATGAGTTCTGGCCCGACTACTTCGAGAAGATCGACCAGCTGCTCGCCCCCGGTGGCTTGGCAGCGATCCAGGCGATCACGATGCCGCACGACCGGATGCTGGCCACCCGCAACACCTACACCTGGGTGAACAAGTACATCTTCCCCGGCGGCTTCCTGCCCTCGGTCGAGGCGATCGACCAGATCACCCGGCAGCACACCCGGCTGCGGATCAGCGACCGGCTCTCGATGGGGCTGCACTACGCCGAGACCCTGCGGCTGTGGGACCAGGCGTTCCTGGCCGCCTCGAAGCGGGTGCATGCCCTGGGCTTCGACTCGGTCTTCGACCGGATGTGGCACTTCTACCTGGAGTACTCCCGGGCCGGTTTCGCCTCGCAGTACATCGACGTGCAGCAGATCACCCTCGCCCGCCAGGACCCCGCATGACGGACACCCAGGTCCGTCAAACGGGCACGACCGGCCCGACCGGGGTCGCACCACGGCTCGAGGCTGCGCTGCGCCCGTTCGTCGGCGGCGACCTGCCGGTCCGGCTGACCGCCTGGGACGGCTCGGCGGCCGGTCCCGAGGGCGCTCCGTCGGTGCTGCTCAACTCCCCAGACGTGATCCGCCGGCTGCTGTGGCACCCCGGTGAGCTCGGCGCTTCCCAGGCCTACGTCACCGGCGAGCTCGACGTCGAGGGTGATCTCGACGCGGCACTGACCCACGTCTGGGACGTCGTACGACGTCGCCGGCTGAGCGGCATCCGCCCCACCCCCGCCACCGTGGCCACGCTGTTGCGGACCGCGCGCGAGGTCGGCGGACTCGGTCTGCCCGCCGCTCCCCCGAAGACCCAGGCCCGGATCAGGGGACGGCTGCACAGCCTGGCCCGCGACCGCAGCTCGATCAGCCACCACTACGACCTCTCCAACGAGTTCTACTCCCTGATCCTCGACCCGCAGATGGCCTACTCGTCCGGCTACTACGAGCGGCCCGGGATGAGCCTCGAGGAGGCGCAGACCGCCAAGCTCGACCTGGTCTGCCGCAAGATCGGGCTCCAGGCCGGGAGCCGCTTCCTCGACGTCGGCTGCGGCTGGGGTTCGCTGAGCCTGCACGCGGCACAGCACTTCGGCGCCCAGGTCACCGGGGTCACCATCGCAGCGGAACAGAAGAAGTTCATCGACGCCCGGATCGCCGAGCGCGGCCTGGCCGACCGGGTCGAGATCCGGCTGCAGGACTACCGGGAAGTAGGGAAGACTGGCTCCGCTCCCGACTACGACGCCGTCGCCTCGATCGAGATGGGCGAGCACGTCGGACAGGCCAACTATCCCACCTACGTCGAGGTGCTGCGCCGCAACGTCAGGCCACACGGCCGGGTGCTGATCCAGCAGATGTCCCGTCGGGGCCGGCACCCTGGCGGCGGCCCGTTCATCGAGTCGTTCATCGCCCCGGACATGCACATGCGCCCGGTCGGCGAGACCGTGGCGCTGATCGAGGACGGTGGGCTCGAGGTCCGCGACGTGCACATGATGCGCGAGCACTACGTCGACACGGTCGCCGACTGGCTGGACCGGTTCAACGCCAACACCGACCGGCTCCGCGAGCTGGTCGGCGAGGAGGCGCTGCGTGTGTGGCGGCTCTACCTCGTCGGTGGTGCGATGGCGTTCCGCGACGGTCGGATGGGCGTCGACCAGATCCTCGCCGTACGCCCGGACGAGGCAGGACACTCCGGGATGCCGGCGACGCGCGACTGGTAGACAGGACCACATGATCCCGACTCCGCGAAGACACCTCGCATGACCTGGGTCGTCGTGGTGGCCTCCGCGGTCGCGGTCATCGTGCTGATGGCGCTCACCGCGCTCGCCGCGAAGCGCACCGACCGCTGGTCGGTCGTCGACGTCACCTGGAGCCTCGGGTTCCTGGTGGTCGCGCTGATCTCCGCGTTCGTCGGCGACGGCGACCCACTGCGGCGCGGCCTGCTGCTCGGCCTCCCCGCAGCCTGGGCCCTGCGACTGACCTCGCACATCTTCACCCGCGCAAAGGGGCACGGCGAGGACCCCCGCTACGCGGAGCTGAAGCGGAACGGCAAGGGCTTCCTGCGACAGGTGCTGCTGCCCCAGGGGTTGGCGATCTGGTTCATCTCTCTGCCGATCCAGATCGGCGTGGGCTCCGACCGCCCGGTCAGCTGGCTGGCCTGGCTCGGCGTCGTCGTCTGGCTGGTGGGCCTGTCCTTCGAGGCGATCGGGGACGCCCAGCTCAAGGCGTTCAAGGAGGACTCCGCCAACAAGGGCAGGATCATGGACCGGGGCCTGTGGGCCTGGACCCGGCACCCGAACTACTTCGGCGATGCCTGCCTGTGGTGGGGCATCTACCTGGTCGCCGCCGACTCCGGCTGGGCCGGCGCAGCCACGATCCTCTCCCCGGTGCTGATGACCTACTTCATCTACGCGGTCACCGGCGCCAAGCTGCTGGAGAAGACCATGAGCAAGCGCGAGGGCTGGGACGCGTACGCCGCGCGCACCAGCATCTTCTTTCCGCTCCCGCCTAAGGGTGGCGCCCGCAAGGCCTGAACGACTTACGCTGGCGGCCCGTAACCTCGGACCCATGGACCTCGACCGCTGGTGGCCCGGCTTCCTGGCCGGGCAGACCCAGATCCGGGACCGGCTGGTCGCGGCGTACGACGACCCGCGGCGCGGCTACCACGACCTGCGGCACCTCACCGAGGTGTTCGCCCGGCTGGACGAGCTGTCCGACGAGCTGTCCGACGCCGTGCTGCTGGCGGTCTGGTTCCACGACGCGGTCTACGAGTCCGGGACCTCGGCAGGCGACGGCAACGAGGAACGATCGGCGGTCCTGGCCGAACGCGAGCTGGCCACCGTCGACGCACCGCCGATGCTGGTCGACGAGGTGGCCCGGCTGGTGCGGCTGACCGAGCACCACCGGCCCCGCCCCGAGGACCTCAAC
>JBBSVL010000208.1:0-5237 GCA_038233595.1 Propionibacteriales bacterium
CCCGAAGACGAAGCTGTCCCCGCCCTTGAACCGGGCCACCCGCTTGCCTGCCCGGGCCTTCTCCACGATCACCCGGTTGATCTCCTCCTGGGTGGTGAACCGGCCGCGCGGCAGCTTGGCCACGTCGACCAGCTCCACGTCCGGGGCGAGCTCGCCGAGCAGCTCGCGCGGGGCCAGCCGGTCCGCGACGACGACGTCGGCCTCCATCAGCGCCTTGCGACCTGCCACCGTTACCAGCTCGGGGTCTCCGGGGCCGCCACCGATCAGGACCACTCCTGGTCTCCGGTCGCGGTGGTGTGGCGCGGCGATCTGGCCGTCGCGAAGACGCTCGAGGATCTCGTCGCGGACCCGTGCGGAGCGCTGTGGGTCGCGGTCGCCCATGAAGTTGCCGAGTACGGCGACGGTGACGTTGTCGTGCCGGCCGACCGCGGGCGTGAACGCGGTGCCGCGTGTCGCGTCGTCGGACCGCACGCAGAAGATCCGCTGGGCCTCCGCCTCGACGCTGATCTGCTCGTTGACCTGCCGGTCGTCGGTCGCGGCGATCACGTACCAGGCGCCGTCGAGGTCGCCGGAACGGTAGTCCCGTCGGTGCCAGGTCAGCTCGTCGGCCAGCCCCTCGATCGCGGGCGTGACCTGGGGAGACACCAGGACCACGTCGGCTCCGACGGCCAGCAGCGCCGGCACCCGGCGCTGCGCCACGTGACCGCCCCCGACGACCAGGACACGACGACCGTGCAGCCGCAGGCCGGCCGGGTAGGTCACGAACTCGCTCGCTGGCTCGGTCACCGGTTCATTGTGGGGTCCGACGCCGTTGACCCGGCTGGTCCGTGACCACGGGTCGGACTAGGTTGAACCAGACCCTTGTCCCACCTAAAGGAGTGTCCATGAGCCTCGACCGTCCGGTAGCGCCTGATCCCTACGACCTGCTTCCGGAGGCACCCTCCTTCACGGTCACCAGTGCGGACCTCGAGCACGGTCGACCGCTCAAGGACGACCAGGTGGCCGGTGTCGGCGACTCCTCGCCCCAGCTGTCCTGGACCGGGGCACCCGAGGACACCGAGAGCTACACCGTCACCTGCTTCGACCCGGACGCGCCCACCCCGTCGGGCTTCTGGCACTGGGTGCTGGTCGACCTGCCGGCCGACGTCACCTCCCTTGACGCGGGTGCCGGGGCCGCGGGCAGCTCGCTGCCCGGCAGTGCGTTCATGTGCCGCAACGACGCGGGCACGAAGGCATTCACGGGTGCCGCTCCCCCGGAGGGCGACCAGGTGCACCGCTACTACTTCGTAGTGCATGCGGTGAAGGAGAACTCTCTCGGCGTCGACTCCGATGCCTCTCCCGCTGTCGTCTCGTTCAACCTGGCGTTCAAGACCGCCGGCCGGGCGATCATCACCGGCACCTACCAGCACTGAGAACCTGAGAGGCTTTTCTTGACTCGTTCCAGATTGGCTGGTTGAGTCGGAGACGTGCTGCCCGAGGAGCTGTTGCGTGAGGCCGGACTGCGGGTGACCCGGCCCCGGTTGGCGGTGGTTGCGGCACTGCGCGAAAGTCCCCACTCGGGGGCCGACGCGGTGCTCACCGCCGTCCGACGCGACATCGGTGCGGTCTCGACCCAAGCGGTGTACGACGTGCTCAACGTGCTCGCCGACCGGCACGTCGTACGACGTATCCAGCCGGCCGGCTCGGTCGCGAGGTACGAGCTGCGCACCGGGGACAACCACCATCACGTCGTGTGCCGTAGCTGTGGCTCGGTCGGTGATGTGGAGTGCGCCGTCGGGGAGGCCCCCTGTCTGGAGACCCGGCACGACCTCGGCTTCGTCATCGACGAGGCAGAGGTCACCTACTGGGGGCTCTGCCCGACCTGTCAGCCGACCGCTCACGAGAACCCGCCCACCAGAGGAGACAACAATGCCTGAAACCCACCCGTCCGAAGGCTCCACGACGTCCTTCGGCGCCCCTGCGCCCAGCGACCGCAACTCGTTGAGCATCGGCGCCAACGGTCCACTGCTTCTGCACGACGTGCACTTCCTCGAGCAGATGGCCCACTTCAACCGCGAGAACGTCCCGGAGCGGCGTCCGCACGCAAAGGGCTCCGGTGCGTTCGGTGAGCTCCGGATCACCGAGGACGTGTCCGCCTACACCAAGGCCGCGCTGTTCCAGAAGGGTGCTGACACCGAGCTGCTGATCCGGTTCTCCACGGTGGCCGGCGAGCTGGGCAGCCCCGACACCTGGCGCGACGTGCGCGGGTTCGCGATGAAGTTCTACACCGACGAGGGCAACTACGACATCGTCGGGAACAACACGCCGGTCTTCTTCCTCCGTGACCCGATCAAGTTCCCCCACTTCATCCGTAGCCAGAAGCGCCTGCCCGACACCGGCCTGCGCGACGCCACCATGCAGTGGGACTTCTGGACCCTCAACCCCGAGTCTGCCCACCAGGTGACCTACGTGATGGGTGAGCGCGGCCTGCCCCGCACCTGGCGACACATGAACGGCTACGGCTCGCACACCTACACCTGGGTCAACGAGGCCGGGGAGAAGTTCTTCGTCAAGTACCACTTCCATACCGACCAGGGCATGGAGTTCTTCTCCGACTCCGAGGCCAAGGCGATGGTGGCGGAGGACACCGACTTCCACCGCCGTGACCTGTTCGAGTCGATCGCCAAGGGCGAGCACCCGTCCTGGACGCTGAGCGTCCAGGTGATGCCCTACGCGGACGCGGCCGGCTACCGCTTCAACCCGTTCGACCTCACCAAGGTCTGGCCGCACAGCGACTACCCCCTGGTCAAGGTCGGCACCATGACGCTGAACAAGAACCCCGAGAACCACTTCGCCCAGATCGAGCAGGCCGCGTTCTCACCGGGCAACACGGTGCCGGGTGCCGGCCTGTCTCCCGACAAGATGCTGCTGGGTCGTGCGTTCGCCTACAACGACGCGCAGCGCAACCGGATCGGCACCAACTTCATGCAGCTTCCGGTCAACCGGCCCAAGGTGCCGGTCGACACCTACCAGGTCGACGGTCAGATGGCGTTCGACCACAGTGGCGCCCGACCGGTCTACGCCCCGAACTCCTTCGGTCGGGGATGGGCCGACGGCGACGCCGCACCCGAGGAGGCCTGGGCGGTCGACGGTGAGCTGGTGCGCAGCGCCTACCGGCTTCACGCCGAGGACGACGACTTCGGCCAGCCGGGGACCATGGTGCGTGAGGTCTTCGACGACGAGCGGCGAGACGCCTTCGTGCAGACAGTGGCCGGAGCTCTGGGTGACGTCGGCGACGACGGGGTCCTCAAGCGCGCCTTCGCCTACTGGAAGCAGGTCGACGCCGGGATCGGCAAGCGCATCGAGGAGACGGTGCACGCCGACAAGGGCGGCCCCAACGTCGCAGGCATGGGCGAGGACTGATCCGCGGTCCCGGACGGCCGACAAGGCCCGCCCGCTAGGAACCGACCCACAGAACCAACAGAACCAACAGAACTAGGAGCGCATGATGCCTGACCTGCCTCAGCCCAGCGACACCTCGATCGCCACTGCCCCCTCGGAGGAGGCCCACCTCGGCTCCCACACCGAGACCGGCTCCCCCGCGCCGTCCGACCGCAACAGCCTCACCGTCGGCGCCGACGGGCCGATCCTGCTGCACGACGTGCATTTCATCTCCCAGATGGCGCACTTCAACCGTGAGCGGATCCCCGAGCGCAACGTGCACGCCAAGGGTTCCGGTGCTTTCGGTGAGTTCGAGACCACCGAGGACGTCTCGGCCTACACCAAGGCCGCGCTGTTCCAGCCCGGCGTGAAGACCGAGATGCTCGCGCGGTTCTCCCAGGTAGCCGGTGAGCAGGGCTCGCCCGACACCTGGCGCGATCCCCGCGGCTTCGCGCTGAAGTTCTACACGACCGAGGGCAACTACGACCTGGTCGGAAACAACACCCCCGTGTTCTTCGTCCGGGACACGATGAAGTTCCCCCACTTCATCCGTTCGCAGAAGCGTCGCGGTGGTAGCGGTCTGCGCGACAACAACATGCAGTGGGACTTCTGGACGCTCAACCCGGAGTCCGCCCACCAGGTGACCTACATCATGGGTGACCGGGGCATTCCTCGCTCCTACCGGCACATGAACGGCTACGGCTCGCACACCTACCTGTGGGTCAACGCGGCCGGTGAGAAGAACTGGGTGAAGTACCACTTCCACTCCGACCAGGGTGTCGAAGGCACCCCGGACGCAGACGCCACGCGCATCGCCGGTGAGGACGCGGACGCGCACCGCCGCGACCTCTACGACTCGATCGACAAGGGTGACTTCCCGAGCTGGACGCTGTCCATCCAGGTGATGCCCTACGAGGATGCGAAGACCTACCATCTCAACCCGTTCGATCTCACCAAGGTCTGGCCGCACAGCGACTACCGGCTGATCAAGGTCGGCACGATGACCCTGAACCGCAACCCGGAGAACTTCTTCGCCCAGATCGAGCAGGCCGCCTTCGAGCCCAGCGCGATCGTCCCGGGCATCGGGTTCAGCCCCGACAAGATGCTGCTCGGACGGGCCTTCGCCTACGCCGACACGCACCGTTACCGGATCGGCCCGAACTACAACCAGCTCCCGGTCAACCGCCCGAAGGTGGAGGGGTACAACACCTACACCCAGGACGGTGCGATGGCCTACGAGCACCGCGGTGACGAGCCGGTCTACGCACCCAACTCGTTCGGTCGCGGGTACGCCGACGAGGTCGGCGAGGTCGACGAGAGCTGGGAGAGCGACGGAGCCATGGTCCGGCAGGCCTACACGTTGCGTGCCGACGACGACGACTTCACACAGCCGGGCACCCTGGTGCGCGAGGTGTGGGACGACGACCTGCGCGAGATCTTCGTGCAGAACGTCTCCGGCCACCTGCTCGCCGGGGTGACGGGCGACGTCCTCGAGCGCGCGTTCGCCTACTGGAAGAACGTCGACGCCGACACCGGCAACCGGATCGAGGAGCTGGTCCGGTCCAAGTCGGAGGGCGACGCGCCAGGTGCACAGCCCGAAGCTGCCAAGTCCGACGCGTCCTCGCCGATCGCGGAGTCCGAGACGCACGCAGGCAGCTGACCGGCCTCGATGACCGACGAGGAGGAGACCACCGACGTCCTCGGCGCGCCGTACACCGCACGCACCCTGCGGTTGCACGACGACGACGAGGGCGAGGTGGTCGCCACCCTCGTCACCAGGCGAGCCGAGAAGAATGCCGCAGCAGGACCCTGCAGCC
>JBBSVL010000209.1:0-5233 GCA_038233595.1 Propionibacteriales bacterium
CCGCTGGACCGGCGCGATGCCCGGCGAGTGGCAGTTCGACGAGGCGCACGCCACCGGCCCGGTGCGCGGGGGCGCGCTGCCGATGGGCTTCAACCGCACGCCCCACTACACCCGGGGGGTGCTGCTGGTCGGCGACGCTGCTGGGGCGGTCAACCCGTTCAACGGCGAGGGGATCGCGTACGCCATGGAGTCGGGGCTGCTCGCGGCCGAGGTCGCGGCCCAGGCGCTGGCCCGACCGGCCGGTCCGGCCCGGGAGCGCGCGCTGCAGGCCTATCCGGCGCAGATGAAGGCGGCGTACGGCGGCTACTTCACCCTCGGGCGGGTATTCGTTTCGCTCATCGGCCACCCGCAGGTGATGGCGCTGGCCACCCGGCACGGGCTGCCCCGGCCGATGCTGATGAAGTTCACCTTGAAGCTGCTCGCCAACCTCACCGACCCGCGCGACGGCGACACCCTCGACCGGGTCATCAACGGCCTGTCCCGGCTCGCCCCGGCGGCGTGAACCCCACGGGCTGTCGACAGGCCCTAGGCTGCCGCCGCGGGGACCGGACGTCCACGGACCGGCCTGCCTGACCGGCGCTGCCCGAGCCAACGAAGGGAGAAGCGCACGATGCAGAACAACTACGTGCCCATCCTGGTGATGTTCGTGCTGGCCGCAGGATTCGTCGCCGTGTCGGTGGGGGGCGCCGCCCTGATCGGCCCGAAGCGCTACAACCGGGCCAAACTGGACGCCTACGAGTGCGGCATCGAGCCGACGCCTCAGCCGATGGGCGGGGGTCGGTTCCCGGTCAAGTTCTACCTGACCGCAATGCTGTTCATCGTCTTCGACATCGAGATGATCTTCCTCATCCCCTGGGCGGTCGCCTTCGACCAGCTCGGTCTGTTCGGCCTGGTGGAGATGGCACTGTTCATCGGCACCGTCTTCGTCGCGTACGCCTACGTCTGGCGTCGCGGCGGCCTGGAATGGGACTAGAAGTGGGACCAGAAGTGGGACTAGAGATGAGGGCTCATGGGGCTTGAGGAGAAGATCCCGTCCGGCATCGTCCTGACCAGCGTCGAGTCGATCGTCAACTGGTCACGCAAGTCCTCGCTGTGGCCCGCGACCTTCGGACTGGCCTGCTGCGCCATCGAGATGATGGCCGCCGGCGCCGGGCGCTACGACCTGGCCCGCTTCGGCATGGAGGTCTTCCGCGCCTCGCCCCGCCAGGCCGACCTGATGATCGTCGCCGGCCGGGTCAGCCAGAAGATGGCGCCGGTCGTACGACAGATCTACGACCAGATGCCCGAGCCCAAGTGGGTCATCGCCATGGGCGTCTGCGCGAGCAGCGGCGGGATGTTCAACAACTACGCGATCGTGCAGGGCGTCGACCACGTCATCCCGGTGGACATGTACCTCCCGGGCTGCCCGCCCCGCCCCGAGATGCTGCTCGACGCCATCCTGAAGCTGCACGACAAGATCATGGACACCCCGCTGGGGGGCAACGCGGCCCGACGCGACGCCGAGGACTATGCCCCGCGCGAGCTCGTCGCGAGCAGCCAGCGGCACAGCCCCGAGGGCAAGAAGGCGGCACGCCAGGCCTGGCGCACCGAGGTGGGCCGATGAGTGTGACCCCGCAGGGCTCGCCGCCGCCCCGTTCGGCGCCCGACGGCGAGCCCGCCACGACCGACCTGGGCTCGACGTCCAGCGACGCCGAGCGGGCCGGGGATGAGGCCTCCGCGGTCACGTCGGCACGGCCAGCCAGCCCGGACGCCACCGGCTCGGACCTGTTCGGCTCCGCCCTGGGCGGTGACACCAGCGGCTTCGGCGGACTCGTCCGGCAGGCGCCGGCCGGCCTGTCGACCCCGCGTCCGTACGGCGGCTGGTTCGACGAGGCGGTCGACGCCCTGCAGGAGTCCCTTCCCGGTCTGGGCGACATCGTGACCCGCACGGTCGTTGACCGCGGTGAGCTCACGCTGCATGTTCGGCGCGAGCGCGTGGCCGAGCTGTGCCGGCACCTGCGCGACGACCCGGACCAGCGCTACGAACTGCTGCTCGGGGTGTCCGGTGTGGACTTCCCGGACGAGCCCGAGCGGTTGCACGTCGTCTACCACCTGATGTCGATGACCTACCGCCGCCGGCTGCGCCTCGAAACCGCCTGCGGCGTCGCTGATCCCCATGTGGCCAGCGTCTGCGACGTCTACCCCACGGCCGACTTTCACGAGCGGGAGACCTGGGACATGTTCGGGGTGGTCTTCGACGGCCACCCCAACCTGACCCGCATCCTGATGCCGGACGACTGGGACGGTCATCCGCAGCGCAAGGACTACCCGCTCGGTGGTGTGCCGGTCGAGTACAAGGGCGCGCAGATCCCGCCCCCCGACGAGCGGAGGTCGTATGCCTGACGCCACACACGTCGGACCGGCCCGGCCCGGTTCGGCCTCCGATCCCTACGCCGCGGGCACCCGGGACACGACCGAGGGCACCATCTACACGGTCACCGGTGGCGACTGGGACACCGTGGTGGGGGCCATCGACGCCGAGGAACACATTGTCGTCAACATGGGTCCCCAGCACCCGTCGACGCACGGGGTGCTGCGCCTGGTGATGGAGCTCGACGGCGAGACCGTCACCAGCGCGCGCACGGTCATCGGCTACCTGCACACCGGGATCGAGAAGAACCTGGAGTACCGCAACTGGGTGCAGGGCGTCACCTTCGTCACCCGCATGGACTACCTGTCACCGATCTTCAACGAGACCGGTTACAGCCTGGCGGTGGAGAAGCTGCTCGGCATCGAGGCTCCGCCGCGTGCGCAGGTCATCCGGGTGCTGTGCATGGAGCTCAACCGGATGTCCAGCCACCTGGTCGCGTTCGCCACCGGCGGGCTGGAGCTCGGTGCGCTCACCGTGATGACCAACGCCTTCCGCGAGCGGGAGCTGATCCTCGACGTCCTCGAGATGATCACCGGTCTGCGGATGAACCACGCGTACGTCCGACCGGGCGGCGTCGCCCAGGACCTGCCTCCCGGCGCGGTGGAGAAGATCCGCGACCTGCTCGAGTTCCTGCCGGCCCGCTTCGCGGGCCTGGACGACCTGCTGACCGGCAACCCGATCTGGCAGGCGCGGACGCAGGGGATCGCCCACCTGGACCTGCAGGGCTGCCTCGCGCTCGGCGTCACCGGTCCGGTGCTGCGCTCGGCCGGCCTGCCGTGGGACCTGCGCAAGGTGGAGCCGTACTGCGGCTACGAGGACTACGATTTCGAGGTCGCCACGACGCCCGACGCCGACTGCTGGGGACGGTTCCTGGTGCGCAAGCAGGAGCTGTACGAGTCGTTGAAGATCATCGAGCAGGCGCTCGACAAGCTGGAGCCCGGCCCGGTCATGGTGGCCGACACCAAGATCGCCTGGCCGGCGCAGCTGGCGCTCGGCTCGGACGGTCTCGGGCAGTCGCTGGACCACGTGAAGAAGATCATGGGTACGTCGATGGAGGCGCTGATCCACCACTTCAAGCTGGTCACCGAGGGCTTCCGGGTGCCGGCCGGGCAGGTCTACGTCGGGATCGAGTCGCCGCGCGGTGAACTCGGCATGCACGCCGTCAGCGACGGGGGCACCCGGCCCTACCGGGTGCACGTGCGTGACCCGTCGTTCGCCAACCTGCAGGCCACCGCCGCGATGTGCGAGGGCGGGATGCTGTCGGACGCGATCGCCGCGGTGGCCTCGCTCGACCCGGTCATGGGCGGGGTCGACCGGTGACGCCGGCCCACAGCGACAGCCCGCCGGTGCTGACGGAGCAGGTCCGGCTCGAGGTGCGCGAGATCATCGCCCGCTACCCGCAGCCCCGCTCGGCGCTGCTGCCGATGCTGCACCTGCTCCAGGCCGAGCAGGGCTACGTCACGGCCGACGGCATCACGCTGTGCGCCGAGGAGCTGGGCCTCACCAAGGCCGAGGTCGGCGCGGTGGCGACCTTCTACACGATGTACCGCCGTAAGCCGGCCGGCACCTATCACGTCGGGGTGTGCACGAACACGCTCTGCGCGGTGCTGGGTGGTGACGCGATCCTCAGTGGCCTGAAGGAGCACCTGGGCATCGGCCACAACGAGACGACCGCGGACGGCACGGTCAGCCTGGAGCACATCGAGTGCAACGCGGCCTGCGACTATGCCCCGGTGGTGATGATCAACTGGGAGTTCTACGACAACCAGACGCCGTCCTCGGCGCGGGAGCTGGTCGACGCCTGCCGGGAGGGCAACCCGCCGGTGCCGACCCGGGGCGCGAACAGCCTGTGCACCTTCCGGGAGGCCTCCCGGGTGCTGGCCGGGTTCGCCGACGGCCGGGCCGGTGAAGGCGTCCAGGCCGGCCCGCCCACGCTGGTCGGGCTCGAGCTCGCCCTGGCCCGCGGTGACCGGGCTCCCGATCTGCCCGGCCCGACCTCCGACCTACCAGCAGCGAACCCGGAGGCGTGATGTTGACCCCCGTGCTGTCGCGCCACTGGGAGGACGCCGACTCCTTCACGCTGGCGGGCTACACCCGCACCGGCGGCTACACCGCCCTGGCCAAGGCGTTGGCGATGGAGCCCGATGCGATCATCGCGCTGGTCAAGGACTCGGGACTGCGCGGCCGCGGCGGCGCCGGCTTCCCCACCGGGATGAAGTGGGGCTTCATTCCCCAGGGGACCGAGGGCCAGGCGGCCAAGCCGCACTACCTGGTGGTCAACGCCGACGAGTCCGAACCCGGCACCTGCAAGGACACCCCCTTGCTGATGGCCGACCCGCACGTCCTGCTCGAAGGCATCGCCATCGCGTCGTACGCCATCCGGGCCAACTTCGCTGTGATCTACGTGCGGGGCGAGATCCTGCACGTCGTACGCCGGCTCCAGCAGGCGGTGATCGACGCCTACGCCGCGGGCCATCTCGGCCGGGACATCGCCGGCTCGGGCTTCTCGCTCGACGTCGTCGTCCACGCCGGTTCCGGCGCCTACATCTGCGGCGAGGAGACGGCGCTGCTGGACTCGCTGGAGGGCTACCGCGGTCAGCCGCGGCTGCGCCCGCCGTTCCCGGCGACCCACGGGCTCTATGCCAGCCCGACCGTGGTCAACAACGTCGAGTCGATCGCCAGCGTCCCGGCCATCGTGCTCGGCGGGGCGCCGTGGTTCGCCTCGATGGGCACCGAGAAGAGCAAGGGCTTCACGCTCTACTCGCTGTCGGGGCACGTCACCAGCCCGGGCCAGTACGAAGCCCCGCTGGGCATCACCCTGCG
>JBBSVL010000210.1:0-5228 GCA_038233595.1 Propionibacteriales bacterium
CCAGGGACATCTTCACGTTCTTGATCGTGGGGACGTCGAGGGTGGCCACGATCACGCACTCGTCGGTCTCGTCGAACGCGGCGAGCACCTGCTCGTCGAAGCCCGGCGAGGTGTCGATCACCACGTAGTCGAAGAGCATTCGCAGCCCGGCGATCACCCTGCGCACCAGCGCGGTGGAGATCACGTCCTTCGCGTCCGGGTGCGTCGGCGCGGCCAGGACCATCAGGCCGGAGTCGTGACGGGTGAGCAGCTTCTGCAGCAGCGCGTCGTCGATGTGGTCCGCGACCTCGGCGGCCTCGGAGATGGTGTGCTCCGGGACCAGCTGGAGGGTGATCGCGACGTCACCGAAGGCCAGGTCGAGGTCGAGCAGACAGACCCGGTGGGTCCCGTTGTCGGCGAGGGCGAGCGCCAGGTTGACCGCCGTGGTGGTCTTGCCCACCCCACCCTTGGGCGAGAAGATCGTGAGCACCTTGCCGGTGTTGGCGTCCGACGCGGCGGGCCCGTGGATGGCGTCGAAGGTCTGCCGGGCACGAGCCACGGCTCCGCGCACCAGCTCAGGGTCGCCCATCGGTACGACCTCGCGGACGCCGGCGTGCATAGCTGCCGACATCAGCTCGGTGGTCGTGGTCTCGCGCAGCAGGATCACGCTCAGCGCGGGGCGCAGCAGCCGCATCCCGTCGGCCATGGTCATCGCCGCGCGGAGGTCCACGTCGGGGCCCACCACGACGGCGTACTCGTTGGGACGGCGTCCCAGCCAGTTCTCCACCTGTTCCACGGTGGTCAGCACGTGGCTGCCCTGACCGACTGCTGCGGCAACTGCGGTGGCCCGCACGGTGTCGCTGTCCACGATGACTGGCATGTGTTCGCCCTCCCCTTTCGCTCTGCGTCGTCTTGACTTGGCTCGGTGCTACTTGAACAGGCTGGCTGTGGTGACGCCGTTGCCGGCAGCCACCTGGGAGGTTGTGGTCCGGAGGCCGAAGGTGAGCTGGTAGCCGGAGCCGCGGGAGGCGAAGATCAGCTTCTCGGCGTCCCCTTGGTCGACCGCCAGGGTCAGCAGGGTGCGGGGCAGCTGCTCGGTGGTCTGCGCACCGGTGGTGTCGGTCGTGGTCGTCGACACCACGGTCGTGGTACCGACCCCGATCACGGTGATGTCCGGCAGCAGCACCTTGGTACCCGCCGAACCCGCTGTGCTGCTCGTGGCGAAGATCGCCACCTTGTCGCCCGGGTTCAGGAACCCTGCGACGCGGTCAGGATCGGTCAGGTTGACCGAGATCGCGATCTGCGTCTTCGGAATGGTCAGCGCTGAGCCGCTCGCGGACGTGCCGAACTTGCTGGCCAGGATCTGCTCACCGGGGTAGATCGTGGTCAGCGCGACGTCGCTCGGCGTGATCGCCGAGAGGTCAGTGACGTAGCCGGGCACCAGGCTGCCTGCCGTGACGTTCTTGGTCGCGATCTTGCCCGAGGACTGTGCCGCGGCGAGGGTCTCGCCGGGGCTGATCGCGGTGCTGGCGACGAGCACCTGCTTGGCGGCGAACTTCTGGTCCGCGCGGCCGTTGGCTCCGCGGACGTACAAGAACACCACTGCGGTGCCGAGTGCCGCCACCAGCGCGGCAACAATCAGTAGAACCTTCCTGCGGTCCATCGGCCCGGGTCCCTCACTCTCGATGCGGTCGACGCGCCACGCCTTGCGGGCGTGTGCTGCGCCTCCCGGACCGGGCTCCCTACCGGGTCCGGGATTGCGTACGGCGGGTTGCGCCGGACGCGGCTCTGCGAAACCAAGATTGCCGTCGTACCACCACGTTGTTCACATAAGCCACATTCTTCGCCCGGTCAGCGTCAGTGAGTGGTCCGAAATGACCAGCTGGCCGTGCCCGTCCGGTGCATCACCGGGCGTAGAGCGCCTCGACGTCCTCGTGGCACTGGCGCAGCACCACGTTGCGCTTCAGCTTGAGGCTGGGAGTGAGCTGGCCACCCTCCTCAGTCCACTGGCCCGGGAGGATCGCGAACTTGCGGATCGCCTCGGCCCTGGAGACCGCCGTGTTGGCCTCCTCGACCGCCGCCTCGACCTCAGCACGGAGGTCGGGGTCGTCGACCAGATCGGTGAGGGAACCACGCTTGCCGTGCTGCTTGGCCCAGCCGGGCAGCACGTCCGGGTCGATGGTCACCAGCGCAGCGATGAAGGGCTGCCCGTCACCGACCACGATGCACTGGTCGACCAGCGCGCTGGCCCGGAGCCGGTCCTCCAGCACCGCCGGGGCGACGTTCTTGCCGCCGGCGGTCACCAGGATCTCCTTCTTGCGACCGGTGATCCGGACGAAGCCCTCCTCGTCGACCTCGCCGACGTCACCGGTGTGGAACCAGCCGTCGGCCTCCGTGGCCTCGGCGGTGGCCGACTCGTTGCGCCAGTAGCCGGTGAAGACCTGTCCGCCACGGAACAGCAGCTCGCCATCCTCGGCGACTCGCACCGAGGTGCCCTGGACCGGCCGCCCGACGGTGCCCACCTTCTGGGCGTCGGGGAGGTTCACGGTGAGCGCGGCCGTGGTCTCGGTCAGCCCGTAGCCCTCCAGGACGTTGACCCCGACTCCGCGGTAGAAGTGCCCCAGCCGCTCACCCAGGGGGGCTCCGCCGGACACGGCGTACCGACAGCTGCCGCCGAGCGCACTGCGCAACCTGGCGTAGACGAGCCGGTCGAAGATCCTGTGCTGCAACCGCACGCTCACCGGCGTACGGCCCGCCTCCAGGCCACGGGAGAAGCCGATCGCGACCTCGGCGGCGCGGGCGAAGATCTTCCCCTTGCCGTCGGCCGAGGCGCGCTGCGAAGCGGTGTTGAACACCTTCTCGAAGACCCGCGGCACCGCCAGGATGAACGTCGGGCCGAAGGCGCCGAGATCCGCGAGCAGGTTCTTGATGTCGGAGGAATGCCCCAACCGCACCCGGTTGCGCACGCAGACCACCTGGATCACCCGGGCGAAGACGTGCGCCAGCGGCAGGAACAGCAGTGTCGAGGCACCCTGCTGCAGCAGCTCCTCGAGCTCGTCGGAGACCGCGATGGTCTCGATGCCGAAGTTGGCGTGGGTGAGCATGCAGCCCTTGGGGCGCCCGGTGGTGCCGGAGGTGTAGATCAGCGTGGCCAGCGAGTCCGGCCCCGACGTCGTACGACGGGCCTCGAGGTCGGCCTCGGAGATGTCGGCGCCAAGCCGGCCGAGCAGGTCGACCGCGCCGCCGTCGATCGACCAGGCGTGGTGCAGCTCGGTGAGCCGTTCGCGGCACGCGTTGACCCGGCTGATGTGCTCGGGCGTCTCCGCGATCACTGCCCGGGCACCCGAGTCGGCCAGGATCCACTCCACCTGCTCGGTCGACGAGGTCTCATAGATCGGCACCGTCGCCGCGCCTGCGAACCAGATCGCGTAGTCCACCAGGGTCCACTCGTAGCGGGTCCTCGACATCACTGCCACCCGGTCCCCGGGCTCCACCCCGGCTGCGACGAGACCCTTGGCGACCGCCTTGACGTCGGCCAGGAAGGTGCCCGCGGTGACGTCGGTCCAGGTGCTACCCGCGCGCCGGCTGAAGACGACCTCGTCGGTGTGCTTCTGGCCGTTGACGATGACGTCGTCTGTGAGGTTGCCGGTCGGCAGGTCGACGGTGAGGGTCGTGGAGTACTCGCGCACGCTGCCTCCTCGGGTCAGAACAGGTGCATGCGGCAGGCTACTCGGCCCGACCGGACCTTTCCGCGTGCAGCCGAGGCACCTGACGGTCCGATAGCCTGCGGCCATGGCAGAGCAGACCACCTCCAGCATCGTCATCGACGCGACGCCGGGCCAGGTGATGGCGGTGATCGCCGACTTCCCGTCCTACCCGCAGTGGGTGCAGGGGATGAAGGTGGTCGAGGTGGTCGAGGAGAAGGACGGCGTGGTCGAGCAGGTGCACTTCGACCTCGAGGCGACCCCGATCAAGGACTCCTACACGCTGGCCTACGAGTGGCACGGCAACGACTCGGTCTCCTGGCACCTGGTGCAGGGCAAGATGCTCAAGACCATGGAGGGCTCCTACACACTGTCCCCGGTGCACCAGGACGCGGCCGCCACGGAGGTCACCTACCGGCTGGCGGTGGACATCTCGATCCCGATGATCGGGATGCTCAAGCGCAAGGCGGAGAAGGTCATCATCGACACCGCGTTGAAGGGCCTGAAGAAGCGCGTCGAGTCGCGCTGAGCCGGACGCCCGTGCGGATCATCCTGTTCACCGGCAAGGGCGGTGTCGGCAAGACCACCGCCGCTGCCGGAACGGCGACGCTCGCCGCGCGCGGCGGTCGACGCACCCTGGTGATGTCGACTGACGCCGCGCACTCGCTCGGTGACGCGTTCGGCGTACCGCTGGGTGCCGAGCCCACGGAGATCGAGCCACGGCTGTGGGTGCAGCAGGTCGACGCCCAGCGCCGCTTCGAGCGCTCCTGGGGCGAGATCCAGCAGTACCTGATGTCGGTGCTGGACGCCGCCGGGGTCGACCCGATCACCGCCGAGGAGCTCACCGTGATCCCGGGTGCCGAGGAGGTCCTGGCGCTGCTGGAGCTGCGCACGCACGCGGTCAGCGGAAGCTGGGACGTGATCATCGTCGACTGCGCGCCCACCGCCGAGACGCTGCGGCTGCTGGCGCTGCCCGAGGCGCTGGGCTGGTACATGACCCGGGTGTTCCCGGTCGAGCGCCGGGTGGTCAAGGCGCTGCGGCCGGTGCTGTCGCGGGCGGCGGGGGTGCCGATGCCGGGTGACTCGGTCTTCGACGCCTTCGAGGGCCTGCACCGCGACCTGCACGAGGTGCAGGGGATCCTGTCCGGTCCGGATGCGTCGGTGCGCCTGGTGCTCACCCCCGAGACCGTCGTCGTCGCGGAGGCCCGGCGGTCGCTGACCACGCTGTCGCTCTTCGGCTACCGGGTCGACGGGGTGGTCGCCAACCGGGTGTTCCCAGACGGTGAGGGTGACGTGTGGCGCAAGGGCTGGGTGACGGCCCAGCGCCAGGTGCTGGTCGAGGTGGCCCAGTCGTTCGCCGCGCTGCCGGTCTGGCGTTCGACGTACCAGCCCGGCGAGCCGGTGGGTCCCGACGCGCTGGCCGACTTCGCGCGGGAGGCGTACGACGGCGCGGACCCGCTCGCCGTACCCGACGGGGACGGGCCGATGACCATCACCCGCACCCCGAGCGGTGCGGTGCTCAGGATCGACCTGCCGTTCGCCACC
>JBBSVL010000211.1:0-5226 GCA_038233595.1 Propionibacteriales bacterium
GTCGGCGACCGGGTCGAGGGGCTGGACGCCGGCGCGGATGACTACCTCACCAAGCCGTTCGCCCTGGAGGAGCTGCTGGCCCGGCTGCGCGCCATGCTCCGGCGCACGGTCTCCGAGCCTGGTGACGACCCCGACGAGACCCTGGTGTTCGCCGACCTGAGCATGAACCTCGCCACCCGCGAGGTTCGCCGCGGCGACCGGAGCATCGAGCTGACCCGCACCGAGTTCACGCTGCTGGAGTTGTTCCTGCGCCGGCCCCGACGGGTCCTCGAGCGTTCCTTCATCCTCGAGGACGTCTGGGGCTTCGACTTCCCCACCACGGCGAACAGCCTCGAGGTCTACGTCGGCTACGTGCGCCGCAAGCTCGAGGCCGAAGGAGAGGCGAGGCTGCTGCACACGGTGCGGGGCGTCGGCTACGTGCTGCGCGAACAGCCGGCCTGATGCGGGTCTGGACGCGTCCGCACTACCGGCGCTCGCTGGCCAGCCGGGTGACCCTGCTGACCACCATGGCGGTCGGACTGGCCGTGACGGCGGTCGCCCTCGCGGCCTACCTCACGGTCCGCACGCAGTCCCTGCGCGCCCTCGACGACTCTTTGCACGACCGGGCCACGGCCGCCGCGCACTACAGCGCCCTGGAAACACTCAGCAGCCGGCGCATCCCATCGGTGGTCTTCGGTGCCGCCGACGTACGGATCATCTTCGTCGACAGCATCGAGGGTCGCGCATACAGCGCCGACCCCACCAGCCAGATCCGGGTGGGTTCCCCCGAGTACGCCGTGGCCAACGGGTCCAAGAAGTACTCCGCGCGCACCATCGTGGCGGAGGGCAAGCGCTTCCGGATGGTCGCGGTGCCCGCGGACGAGCAGGGCAAGGCCCTGGTGCTGGCCCAGTCGCTCGCCCCGACCGACCAGATGCTCAGCCGGCTCGGCCTGGTGGCGCTGTTCTTCGGCCTGGCGGGGGTGATCGCCGCCGCGCTGGCCGGCTGGGGGGTGGCCCGCAACGGCCTGCGCCCGGTGCGGCTGCTCACGGCGGCCGCCGAGGAGATCGCCCGAACCGAGCGCCTGGACCCGATCCCGATCGAGGGCAACGACGAGATCGCCCGGCTCGCCACGGCGTTCAACGCGATGCTCGGCTCGCTCTCGGCCAGCCGCGACCGGCAGCGCCAGCTCGTCGCCGACGCCGGGCACGAGCTGCGCACACCGTTGACCTCGTTGCGCACCAACCTTGAGCTGCTCGCCCAGGCCGGTGCCTCCAACCGGCTCACCCAGGCATCCCGCGCGGACCTGCTCGACGACGTGCAGGCCCAGATCGCCGAGCTGACCACGCTGATCGGGGACCTGGTCGAGCTGGCCCGCGAGGAGCCGTTGTCCGCGGCCCCGGAGAGCGTCGAGCTGTCCGGGGTGGTCGACCAGGCCGTGGCCCGCGTACGACGTCGCGCACCCGGCCTGACCTTCGACGTACACACCGGGCCCTGGTGGGTCACCGGTGAGGCCACGGCACTCGAGCGGGCGATCACCAACCTGCTCGACAACGCCGCCAAGTGGAGCCCCGAGCACGGCACCGTCTCCGTGCACCTGGCCGACGGCGAGCTGACGGTCACCGACCAGGGCAGCGGCATCCCGGCGGAGGACCAGCCACACGTCTTCGAGCGGTTCTACCGTTCGACGGACTCCCGCGGGATGTCCGGCTCCGGGCTGGGGCTCTCGATCGTGCACGCCACCGCAGAACGACACGGCGGCACGGTCAGGGTCGACACCGGGCCGGAAGGGGGTGCGTCCTTGCGGATGACGTTGCCGGGCACTGCACTCGCGCCGGTCGACGCCTGAGATCTCAACCAGCTCGCAGCCGGCTCAAAGGCGCCTCTCAGGGTCTCCCGGCAAGATGGGGTCATGGCAGACGAGGACCAGACCAACCACAACGAGGACACCCGCGTGCTCCCGCCCCAGCCGGACGCTTCGCATGACACCGCACCCAGCGCGAGGCGCCGTACCGGCACTCTCCCTGCGGCCGTGCTCGCGGGTGCCCTCGTTGTGGGTGGTGTGGCCGGGGTGGGCGGCGCAGCGGCGTTCGAGTCGCTGCACGGCAACAACACCACCACCACCAACAGCTCGACCCCCGACATCTCCAGCAGCACGGCCGGCAACTCATCCTCGGCGAGCAACAGCTCCACGGACACCACGATCGAGACGGTCGCCGCCAAGGTGCTCCCCTCGGTCGCCCAGATCAACGTGTCCGGACGCAACGAGTCCGGCACCGGGTCGGGCATCATCCTGACCAAGGACGGCACCATCCTGACCAACAACCACGTGGTCGCGGTCGCCGGCAGCAGCGGCAGCATCACCGTCAACTTCAACGACGGCACCTCCGCCAAGGCGAAGATCGTCGGCACCGACCCGGTCACCGACATCGCGGTGATCAAGGCCGAGAACGTCAGCGGGCTCAGCGCCGCCTCGATCGGCAAGTCCTCCGACCTCAAGGTCGGTCAGGGCGTGGTGGCGATCGGCTCGCCGTTCGGCCTCGGCGCAACCGTCACCAGCGGCATCGTCAGCGCGCTCGACCGTCCCGTCTCGGTCTCCGAGGGCGGCGGCGGTGGTGGCGGACAGGGCGGACAGGGCAACCCGTTCGGCCTGCCGCAGCAGCAGGGTGGCGGCGCCCCCGCCCAGTCCACGACGTACCCCGCGATCCAGACCGACGCGGCGATCAACCCCGGCAACTCGGGTGGCCCGCTGGTCAACCTGTCCGGTCAGGTGATCGGGATCGACTCCGCGATCCGCACCGCCGGCTCCTCCAGCGCTACCGCACAGGGCGGCTCGATCGGTCTCGGCTTCGCCATCCCGATCGACGAGGTGCTGCCGATCATCAACCAGCTGCGCAACAACCAGACCCCCACGCACGCACGGCTCGGCGTCACCGTCTCGAACAACACCACCAGCAGCACGGCCAAGACCGGCGCGCTGGTCAAGGCGGTGCAGAAGGGTGGCGCGGCCGACCAGGCCGGCCTCAAGGCGGGCGACGTGATCACCAAGCTCAACGGCCAGGTGCTCGAGGGTTCCGACTCGCTCGTCGCCACCATCCGGGGTCACCGCCCCGGGGACACCGTCACGATGACGGTGCTCCGCGGTGGCAGCACCAAGACCATCCAGGCCAAGCTCGGGAGCGACGCCAACGGCACCAGCTCCTGACCCGACTTCGGGATAGTCCGGTTCAATCGACACGTGTCCTGTCCGTTTCGGGATGCTGATTGAACCGGACTATCCGGGTCTCAGCACGCTCCGCAGGCGCTCGGCCTTCCAGGTGGTCTCCACCCACTCCTCGCGTACGTCGGACCGGACCGTGATGCCGCCTCCGGTCCCCAGCGAGTAGGACCATCCCGCGCCGGCCGAGGTGGCCACCAGCGAACGGATCACCACTCCCAGATCCGCGCGGCCGTCGGCGCAGATCCAGCCGAACGCGCCGGCGTACACCCCCCGCGGCGTCGCCTCGACCTCGTCGATGATCTGCATCGTCATCCGCTTAGGAGCGCCGGTCATCGACCCGGCCGGGAACAGCGCCCGTAGTGCGTCGATCGTGGCGACGTCGGTGCGGAGCCGGCCACGGACGGTGCTGACCAGCTGGTGCACGCTGGCGTACGACTCCACCTCCATCAGCCCGGGCACCTCGACGGTGCCCGGCTCGCACACCATCGAGAGGTCGTTGCGCAGCAGGTCGGTGATCATCAGGTTCTCCGCGCGCAGCTTCGGGTCCGTTGCGAGGTGCCGGCGCAGCCGCTCGTCGTCGGTCGGCGTCATGCCGCGCGGAGTGGTGCCCTTGATCGGTCGGGCAACCAGCCAGCCGTGCCGGTCGACGCAGGCAAAACGTTCGGGCGACGAGCTCAGCAGATGCACGCCGCGGTGTCGCAGGTAGCCGGCGTACGGCGCCGGGTTGGTCCCCCGCAGCCGCAGATACACCGTTGCCGGGTCCGCCGGCGAGTCGACCCGGTCCCGGTACGTCAGGTTGACCTCGTAGGAGTTCCCGGCGTGCAGCTGTTCCTGCACCGCCTCGAACGCGACGACGTACGACGGCGGCGGCGGTCCGGCGGCGCTCCGCGAGGTCACGACCGGAGCCACCTGCGACGGCGGGTGCTCGAAGACCTGCGGGGAGCGAAGCCGCATCCACACCGCGTCGGGCGCACCCAAGGCTGCGCGACCCGGCAGGTCGGTGCGGCAGGCGTAGCCGAGGTAGCCGACCCAGTGCACCTCCGGGTCCCCCGCGTCGCGAGCCAGCTCCGCGCCCAGGACCTCGAAGATGTCGGAGCCCACGACCAGGGACGAGGCACCCACATGCCGGACCACCTCGCGTGCCGTTGCGTCGAAGCTCAGCGAGACGTCGGCGGGGTCGAGCACGCCGATGATCGACCGGCGCCCGGACCAGTCCCGCGAGCCGCCGCCGTCCAGCCAGAAGAACCGGTCCGAGCGCCCGCCCGCATCCCGGAAGGCGGCAACGACGTCGCTCATCGGAGGAAGTTCGCGATCAGCGCGACGCCATGCTCCGACAGCACCGACTCCGGGTGGAACTGCACGCCCTCCAGCGGCAGGGAGACGTGCCGGACACCCATCAGCACCGGCGGGTCGCCGGTCGAGGCCGTGCCGACGAGGCAGTCGGGCAGCTCCACCGCTGCCAGCGAGTGGTACCGGACGGCAGCGAAGTCCTGCGGCAGGCCGCGGAAGACACCCGATCCGTCGTGCCGGATGGACGAGACCTCGCCATGGGCAGGAGCCTCACGGCGTACCTGTCCGCCGTACGTCGTGACCAGGCCCTGCATGCCGAGGCAGACACCCAGCACGGGCACCCGGGCACGCTGCAGGATGTCTCGTCCGGAGGAGAAGAAGTGCCGGTCGTCGGGGTGTCCGGGGCCGGGTGAGAGCACGACGTGGGTGTAGTCGTGGGTGTCTCGCACCTGGTCGTGCTGCACCACGTCCGGCAGTACGCCGGTGACCGCAGCGACCAGGTGCACCAGGTTCCAGGTGTAGGAGTCGTAGTGGTCGACCACGAGGACCCGATGCTCAACCACCGGAAGCGGGCGCCAGCAGGTCGAGCAGCAGGTCGCGGAGCAGGTCGAACCCCTGCTCGGTGAGGATCGACTCGGCGTGGAACTGGACGCCCCGGAAGGTCGGCCCGGCGATCGGGTGCACGTCGCCGGTGGCCGGGTCCGACGCCACGCGCACGCCACGGGGCAGTGCGGCGCCA
>JBBSVL010000212.1:0-5214 GCA_038233595.1 Propionibacteriales bacterium
CAGCGCCACGACCTTCGCCAGCTCGTCCTTGCCGCGCGGCAGCAGGAGCAGCCCGACCACGCCGATCAGCGGCACCAGACCGACGACGGTCAGCCAGGGGAACGCCCCCGCGGAGGAGGTCATCAGCCGAGCCCGACGACGAACAGGGCGGCGACCACCAGAGCTGCTCCTCCGAACATCGACAGGGCGTAGGAGCGCACGAAGCCGTTCTGGATCCGACGCAGCCGGCCCGATCCGCCACCCACACCTGCGGCGAGGCTGTTCACGGCGCCGTCGATGCCGCGGTTGTCCACGAACACCAGGGCGCGGGTGAGGTACTGACCCGGGCGCATGAGCAGGCTCTCGTTGAGCGAGTCGAAGTAGAGGTTGCGGCGGGCCGCGACGGTGAGCGGAGTGACGGCCAGCGGGGCAGTCACCGGAACGGGTTGCTGCGCGTACTTGGTGTAGGCGACGAAGACCCCTGCGGCGACGACGGCCAGGGTCAGCAGGCTGACCACGATCGGAGCGAGCACGTGCTCGACCTCGTGCGCACCGGTCACCGGCTCCAGCCAACCCTCGAGGTCCACGACGTGCAGGAGCGCGAACCCGCTGACCACCGAGCCGATTGCCAGCGCCACCATCGGCCCGGTCATCACCGCCGGCGACTCGTGCGGGTGCACGTCATCGGTCCAGCGCCGCTCACCGAAGAAGGTCATCAGCATCAGGCGGGTCATGTAGAAGGCCGTGAGCCCCGCCGCGAACACCGCGAGCGATCCCATGATCCAACCCCGCGCGCCGCCCTGGTCGAAGGCAGCCTCGATGATCAGGTCCTTGGAGAAGAAGCCGGCGAAGGGCGGCACTCCGATGATGGCGAGGTAGCCGGCGAGCATGCAGCCGAACGTCACCG
Organism: Propionibacteriales bacterium; assembly: GCA_038233595.1. Classification (GTDB taxonomy): domain Bacteria; phylum Actinomycetota; class Actinomycetes; order Propionibacteriales; family Nocardioidaceae; genus Marmoricola. The sequence goes on from JBBSVL010000212.1 coordinate 887, forward strand.
GCATGACGGTGCGCAGGCCGCCGAAGCGCCGCATGTCCACCTGGTCCTTCATGCCGTGCATGACCGAGCCGGCCGACAGGAACAAGCAGGCCTTGAAGAAGCCGTGCGTCAGCAGGTGCAGGATCGCGATGGCGCCGGCACCCGGGATGCTCACCGCGAGGAACATGTAGCCGATCTGGCTCACCGTGGAGTAGGCCAGCACCTTCTTGATGTCGTCGTAGGCACAGCCGATCACCGCCCCGATCAGGATGGTGATGACGCCGACGATCCCGACGACCAGGCGTGCGGTGTCGGTCACGTCGTAGATGGGGGTGGCGCGGGCGATCAGGTAGACGCCGGCGGTGACCATCGTCGCCGCATGGATCAGCGCCGAGACCGGGGTCGGACCCTCCATCGCGTCCGGCAGCCAGGTGTGCAGGGGGAACTGACCGGACTTGCCGCAGGCCCCGAGCAGCAGCAGCAGCCCCAGCGCGGTGGCGGTGCCGGCCCCGAGCAGTTCGGCCTGGGAGAAGACCCCGGTGAACGACGTCGTGCCGAGCGCCGCGAACATCAGGAAGATCGCGATCAGCAGCCCGACGTCACCGACGCGGTTGGCGATGAACGCCTTCTTGGCTGCGGTGGCGGCTTCCGGCTTGTAGAACCAGAACGAGATGAGCAGGTACGACGCCAGACCCACGCCCTCCCAGCCGAGGAACAGGGCGAGGAAGCTGTTGCCGAGCACCAGGACCAGCATGGCGGCGACGAACAGGTTGAGGTAGGCGAAGAACAGCCGGCGCCGCGGGTCGTGCGACATGTAGCCGAGCGAGTAGATGTGGATGAGCAGGCCGACGCCGGTGATGAGCAGGGTGAAGGTCGCCGACAGCGGGTCCAACAGCAGCCCGAAGTCCACCTGCAGCTCGTTGACCGGCACCCAGGAATACAGCTGCAGGTCAGCGGTGCGGTCGTCCAGCCCGATCAGGGCGAACAGCGCAAGGACGGCGTAGAGGAAGGCCGCGCCGCAGGCCCCGATGGCCAGGTACGGGCCCCAGTTGTCGGTGCGCTTGCCGCCGAGCAGCAGGATCGCCGCCCCGAGCAGCGGTAGGGCCACGAGCAGCCAGAGCAGGTCGAGCGTGCCGGCAGCAGCGGCGTACTGGCCGGCGGGTCCGGACTCGGTCGCGAGCAGCAGGCTCACGGCATCGCTGCCCGGCGGGGCGTGCACAGCATCGATCGGTCCCCGTTCTGGAGGGCTCGCACGGTCAGAACCTGAGCAGGTTGGCGTCGTCGACCGAGGCCGATCGTCGGCTGCGGAAGATGCTCATGATGATCGCGAGGCCGACAACGACCTCGGCGGCGGCGACCACCATGACGAAGAAGGCCATGACCTGGCCCTCCAGCGTGCCGTTCGTGCGGCTGAAGGTCACCAGCGTGAGGTTGACCGAGTTGAGCATGAGCTCGACGCTCATGAACACCAGGATGGCGTTGCGTCGCAGGAGCACACCGAGGGCGCCGATGGTGAACAGCGCAGCGGCGAGCAACAGGTAGTAGGACTCGTTCACGAGGGCCGCTCGACGCTCTGGGTGCCGGCGCTGGCCGGACCCTCGGCGCGCTCGGCCGAAGTGGCGTCCAGCAGCGGACTGACGCTGTCCCGGCTCTCGGTGCCGTCCGCCAGCAGGGCGCGCGACGCCGTCGAGTTGGTGCCGGCGAACACACCCGGCCCGGGCAGCGCGAAGGGGTTGCCACCGGCGAAACGGCGACGGGCCAGCTCACGCTGGGTCACCTTGGGCTCGGTGCGCTCCTTGTGCGCGAGCACCATGGCGCCGAGGGCTGCGGTGATCAGCAGGGCGCTGGTCAGCTCGAAGGCGAACAGGTAGTCGGTGAACAGCAGCCGGGCGATGCCGACGACGTTGCCCTCCTCGTTCGCCCCGTCCAGGCCGACCGCGGCGACGGTGCCGTCGTCGCGGACGACGGCACCGGCGATCGTCGCCATGAGCAGGGCGGCGAAACCGAGCCCGACGACCAAGGCCGCAACCCGCTGGCCGCGCAGGGTCTCGACCAGCGAGTCGCTGGAGTCGACACCGACCAGCATCAACACGAACAGGAACAGCATGAGGATGGCGCCGGTGTAGACGATCACCTGCACGGCGGCCAGGAACGGGGCGCCCTGGGCGGCGTAGAGCCCGGCCAGCGAGAGCATCACCGCCGCCAGGAAGAGCGCGGCGTGCACGGCGTTGCGCGAGAGCACCATCATGACGGCCGCGATCAACGACAGCGGTCCCAGGACCCAGAAGGTGATCGCCTCCCCGGTGGAGGTGACCGCGAGCACGGTGGCCGGGTCCAGCTCGAGGCCGGTCACGGGCTCGTTCCCGGCACGCCGACGTAGTAGGCGGTGTCGGTGGTGCCCAGCCGCATCGGGTGGGGCGGCTGCTCCATCCCGGGCAGCAGCGGGGAGAGCAGCTGGGTCTTGGTGAAGATGAGCTCCTCGCGGCTGTCGTCGGCCAGTTCGTACTCGTTGGTCATCGTCAGCGATCGGGTGGGGCAGGCCTCGATGCACAGCCCGCAGAAGATGCAACGCAGATAGTTGATCTGGTAGACGGCGGCGTAGCGCTCGCCCGGCGAGTAGCGGTCCTCGTCGGTGTTGTCGGCGCCCTCGACGTAGATGGCGTCGGCAGGGCACGCCCACGCGCAGAGCTCGCACCCGATGCACTTCTCCAGCCCGTCGGGGTGCCGGTTGAGCACGTGCCGGCCGTGGTAGCGCGGCGCCGTCGGCGTCACCTGTTCGGGGTACTCCTCGGTGGTCACCTTTTTGAACATTGTCGTGAAGGTGAGTCCGAACCCGCGTACGGGGTCGAGCATTCCAGCCATGTCAGGCTCCCGTCTCGTCGGGGTTCTCGGCGGGGACCGCCGCGGGGGCGCCGGTTCGGGTCAGCGAACGGGGGGTCGCCGGCACGACCAGGTCCAGCGGCGGGGTCGGGAAGCCGCCCTCGGACGGCGGCGTCAGCTCGGTGCCGGACCGGGACGCGGTGTCCGCTTCGGGCTCGGCCACCGGGATCAGGTAGAACACGACCAGTACGACGGCGAACAGCGCGCCGACGGCCAGCAGCAGCGTGTTCCGGTCCTCGATCTCCAGCGTGGCGGTGCGGATGCCGGCGACGAGCAGGATCCAGACCAGCCCGACCGGGACAAGCACCTTCCAGCCGAAGCGCATGAACGCGTCGTAGCGCATGCGGGGCAGCACCCCGCGCAGCCAGACGAAGAAGAAGATGAACACCAGTGTCTTGGCCAGGAACCACACGATCGGGAAATAGCCCTCGGACAGGAACTCCACCCGGGAGAAGGGGAACGGCGCCCGCCAGCCCCCCAGGAACAGTGTCGTGGCCAGGGCCGAGACCGTGACGATGTTGATGTATTCGGCGAGGAAGAACATCGCGAACTTCAGCGAGGTGTATTCGGTGTGGAATCCGCCGACCAGCTCGCTCTCGGCCTCGGGCAGGTCGAACGGGGCCCGGTTGGTCTCGCCGGTGATCGCGATGACGTAGATGACAAAGGAGACCGGCAGGGTCAGGACGAACCAGCGGCTCTCCTGCGCGGCCACGATCTCGCTGGTGGACAGCGAACCGGCGTAGAGGAAAACCGCGACCAGCGCGAGCGCCATCGCGATCTCGTAGCTGATCACCTGGGCCGCGGACCGTAGCCCACCCAGCAGCGGGTAGGTCGACCCGCTGGACCACCCGGCGAGCACGATCCCGAAGACGCCCAGGCTCGCGCAGGCCAGCACCCAGAGCACGCCGACCGACAGGTCAGTCAGCTGCAGGGCGGTGCGGGTGCCCGCGATGTCCACGGCCGGACCGAAGGGGATGACCGAGAAGGCGAGGAAGGCAGGGACGGCCGAGAGCACCGGGGCGAGCAGGTAGACCGGCTTGTCGGCCAGCGCCGGGACGATGTCCTCCTTGAAGGCCAGCTTGAGGCCGTCGGCCAGAGACTGCCCCCAGCCTCCGGGCCCGACCCGGTTCGGGCCGCTGCGCTGCTGCATCCGCGCGACCACCTTGCGCTCGAACACGATCGTGAACAGCGTCATCAGCACCAGCAGCGCGAACACGAACAGTGCTTTGGCAATGGTGAGCCAGAACGGCTCGTTGCCGAAACTGGTCAGCGGCAGCTGGGTGCTGTCCTGTTGGGCCAGCAGATCGAGGGCTGTCATAGCGTCACACCACTCGTGACCCGTTCGGCCGAGATCTGGACGACGGCGCCGGGACCGACTGCCAGGTCGCGGCGTACGCCACCGGACGAAGTGCGCATCGGGACCCAGACGACCCGGTCCGGCAGGTCGGCGAGGACCAGCGGGAGCGACA
>JBBSVL010000213.1:0-5201 GCA_038233595.1 Propionibacteriales bacterium
CTCCCGGTGTGGGTCGCCTGGCTGGAGCGCTGGCCGACGCCGGGCGCGCTGGCCGCCGATCCCCCCGGCGAGGCGGTCCGGGCCTGGGGACGGCTCGGCTATCCCCGACGGGCCCTGCGGCTGCACGCCGCTGCGACCGCGATCGAGGAACATCACGACGGGATCGTGCCGGCCGACCTCGTGGCACTACGCGCGCTGCCAGGGGTCGGTGAGTACACCGCTGCCGCGGTCGCTTCGTTCGCCTTCGGCCGGCGACACGTCGTGCTGGACACCAACGTGCGACGAGTGTTCGCCCGTGTCGTGCTGGGCGTCGAGTTCCCCGCCGCCGGGATCACCAGGGCCGAGCGCGACCTGGCCACGAGCCTGCTTCCCGAGGACGAGGCCGTCGCGGCCGGCTGGGCGGTCGCAGTGATGGAGCTCGGTGCCCTGGTCTGCACGGCGACCGACCCGCGGTGCACCCGCTGCCCGGTCGCGCACCGGTGTGCCTGGCTCGCGGCGGACCGGCCCGCACATGACGGCCCACCGCGCAGGGTCCAGACCTACGCCGGCACCGACCGTCAGGTCCGCGGCCGGCTGCTCGGGGTGCTTCGCGAGACCGACGGCAGCGTCTCGAAACATCGGCTCGATGCGGTCTGGGCCGACCCGGTGCAACGCGAACGCGCACTGGCTTCACTGGTCACCGACGGGTTGTTGGTCGTCCGCCCCGGTGACCGGTACGCCCTGCCCTGACCCCGCCGAGGCGGAGCAGATGCACCCGCTGACGCGCCAGGGTCAGTCGCTTCCCTCCACGTGCGGAACGTCGACCGGACCATCGGGGTCGCCCTCGGCCGATCCCACTGTCTCCAGCGGAATCGAGTCGGGCATCTCGCCGCGGTGGGTGCCGGCGAAGGTGAACGAAGCCGTCGGGCCCTCACCCTCGACGTCGACCAGCACGATCTGGCCCGGACCCACGTCGCCGTACAACATCTTCTCGGCGAGCACGTCCTCGATCTCGCGCTGGATGGTGCGGCGCAGCGGACGCGCACCGAGCACCGGGTCGAAGCCGCGCGTGGCGAGCAGGTCCTTGGCCGACTGGGTCAGCTCGATCGACATGTCGCGGTCCTTCATGCGCAGCTCGACCGAGGCGATCATGTTGTCGACCATCTTGACGATCTGCTCCTGCGACAGCGGCGGGAACACGATCATCTCGTCGACCCGGTTGAGGAACTCCGGCTTGAAGTGATGCTTGAGCTCCTCCATCACCTTCGTCTTCATCCGGTCGTAGGAGCCTGCCGGGTCACCGGACTGGTTGAACCCGAGGTTCTGGCCCTTGGCGATGTCGCGGGTACCGAGGTTCGTGGTCATGATGATCACGGTGTTCTTGAAGTCGATCACCCGGCCCTGGCTGTCGGTCAGCCGACCCTCCTCGAGGATCTGCAGCAGCGAGTTGAAGATGTCCGGGTGGGCCTTCTCGACCTCGTCGAACAGCACCACGGAGAACGGCTTGCGCCGCACCTTCTCGGTGAGCTGGCCACCCTCCTCGTAGCCGACGTAGCCGGGGGGCGAGCCGAACAGCCGCGAGACCGTGTGCTTCTCGGAGTACTCGCTCATGTCGAGCTGGATCAGCGCGTCCTCGTCGCCGAACAGGAACTCGGCCAGCGTCTTGGACAGCCAGGTCTTGCCGACACCGGAAGGCCCGGCGAAGATGAACGACCCGCCGGGGCGCTTGGGGTCCTTCAGACCCGCGCGCGTACGACGGATCGCCCGGGAGAGTGCCTTGACCGCCTCGTCCTGGCCGATCACCCGCTTGTGCAGCTCGTCCTCCATCTTGAGCAGCCGGGTCGACTCCTCCTCGGAGAGCTTCACGATCGGGATGCCCGTCGCGACCGCGAGGACCTCGGCGATCAGCTCGTCGTCGACCTCGGCCACGACGTCCATGTCGCCGGCGCGCCACTGCTTCTCGCGCTCGGCCTTGGCCAGGATCAGCTGCTTCTCCTCGTCGCGCAGCCGGGCTGCGGCCTCGAAGTCCTGACCGTCGATGGCGCCCTCCTTGCGGCGGCGTACGTCGGAGATCTTGTCGTCGAACTCGCGCAGGTCCGGCGGGGCGGTCATCCGGCGGATCCGCAGCCGTGAGCCTGCCTCGTCGATCAGGTCGATCGCCTTGTCGGGCAGGAACCGGTCGGAGATGTAGCGGTCGGCCATCGTCGCCGCGGCCACCAGGGCGTCGTCGGTGATAGTCACCCGGTGGTGGGCCTCGTAGCGGTCACGCAGCCCCTTGAGCATCGAGATGGTGTCCGCGATCGACGGCTCGGCCACCTGGATCGGCTGGAAGCGGCGCTCCAGCGCGGCGTCCTTCTCCAGGTGCTTGCGGTACTCATCGAGCGTGGTGGCTCCGATGGTCTGCAGCTCGCCGCGGGCCAGCATCGGCTTGAGGATGCTGGCGGCGTCGATCGCGCCCTCGGCAGCACCCGCACCGACGAGGGTGTGGATCTCATCGATGAACAGCACGATGTCACCGCGGGTGCGGATCTCCTTGAGCACCTTCTTCAGCCGCTCCTCGAAGTCACCGCGGTAGCGCGAACCGGCTACCAGGGCGCCGAGGTCGAGGGTGTAGATCTGCTTGTCCTTGAGCGTCTCGGGCACGTCGCCGCGGACGATGTCCTGGGCCAGACCTTCGACGATCGTGGTCTTGCCGACGCCGGGCTCACCGATCAGCACCGGGTTGTTCTTCGTACGACGCGAGAGGATCTGCATGACCCGCTCGATCTCCTTCTCGCGCCCGATCACCGGGTCGAGCTTGCCCTCCTTGGCGGCCTGGGTGAGGTTGCGCCCGAACTGATCGAGCACCAGCGAGGACGACGGGGCAGTCTCGGCGGGCGCACCGGCGGACTGGGTCTCCTTGCCCTGGTAGCCGCTGAGCAGCTGGATCACCTGCTGGCGGACCCGGTTGAGGTCGGCGCCGAGCTTCTGCAGCACCTGGGCGGCGACCCCCTCGCCCTCACGGATCAGGCCGAGCAGGATGTGCTCGGTGCCGATGTAGTTGTGGCCGAGCTGAAGCGCCTCCCGCAGGGACAGCTCGAGCACCTTCTTGGCCCGAGGCGTGAACGGGATGTGACCGCTGGGCGCCTGCTGGCCCTGGCCGATGATCTCCTCGACCTGGGCGCGCACGGCCTCCAGCGAGATGCTGAGGCTCTCCAGCGCCTTGGCTGCGATGCCGTCGCCCTCGTGGATCAGGCCGAGCAGGATGTGCTCGGTGCCGATGTAGTTGTGGGAGAGCATGCGGGCCTCTTCCTGGGCCAGCACGACCACCCGCCGCGCACGGTCAGTGAACCGCTCGAACATGGGACTCTCCTCGGAGGCTGGGGTTGCTCTGGGTGCGTACGGCGCACCGCTCACGTCGTACAACTCCTGCTCCCACCCTACGTGTTCCCACCCGGGCAGCCACCGGCTTCGCCGTCAGCGAACACGGCCGAAGCCGCAGAACGCGGTGCTACTCAGTGCGCCGCGGCGTACGCCTCGCGCACCTCACTGGAGATCCGGCCGCGCTCGGAGACGTCGAAGCCGTTGGCCTTTGCCCAGTCGCGGATGTCGCCGGCCGGCGTCCCCGCCGAACGGGTGGACCTGCGCGAGCCGGACGAGCGTCGGCCGCTGCCATCGGGCCGGGCGTGACCGACATAGGGCGCCAGAGCGTCGCGCAGAGCGGCGGCGTGCTTGGCATTGAGGTCAATGACGAAGCTCTTTCCGTCAAGACCGAAAGAGACCGTCTCGTCTGCCTCGGACTGGTCGATGTCGTCGACCAGGACGATGTTGACCTTTTGCGCCATTATGTTTCCTCACGAGCTCAGGGATATGTCGGAAAGCATCTTATCCATTCTTGGGTGCTCGCACCAGTCGAGTTGCGAAATGGATTGTGTGCTCATTCGGGACGGAGCAAAGGAAACAAAATCGTCTCCCGGATTCCCGCGCCGGTCAGTAGCATCACCAATCGGTCCACCCCCATGCCCATGCCGCCGGCCGGTGGCATCCCGAACTCCATGGCCCGTAGGAAGGACTCGTCGACGTCCATCGCCTCCGGATCGCCCTGCGCGGCCAGCAGGGACTGCGCCTCGAGCCGTGCGCGCTGGATCACCGGGTCGTTGAGCTCGGAATAGGCGGGGGCCAGCTCGACGCCGTTGATGATCAGGTCGAATGCCTCGTTCAAACCCGGTTCCGAGCGGTGCGGCTTGGCCAGCGGGCGCACCGACTCGGGATAGTCACAGACGAATGTGGGCTGGATCAAGGTGTGCTCGACGAGCTTTTCGTACAGCTCGAGAGCGATTTCCCCGGCATTCCAGCCGGGCTGCAGCTCTACGTCGGCTCGTGCAGCGATCTTCCTCAGTGTCTCCGCGTCGGTCTGCGCGTCGACCCTTTCCCCCACCGCGGTCGTCACCAGGTCCATCACCGAGGCCTCGCGCCAGGGTTGTTCCAGGTCGATGCGCGACCCGTCGCGCGCGGTGACGATCGTGCGCCCCGTCGCCCGCGCCGCACCGATCACCAGGTCACGCAGCAGCTGCCTCATCGTGTGGTAGTCGCCGTAGGCCTGGTAGGCCTCCAGCATCGAGAACTCGGCCGCGTGGGTGGAGTCCAGGCCCTCGTTGCGGAACGTGCGGCCGATCTCGTAGACCCGGTCGACGCCACCGATCATCGCCTTCTTCAGATCGAGCTCGAGAGCGATGCGCAGCAGCATCGGCTGGTCGAAGGCGTTCAGATGGGTGCGGAACGGACGAGCGGCAGCTCCACCGTTGGTCAGCTGCAGGGTGGGGGTCTCCACCTCCAGGTAGCCCTGACCGTCGAGGGTGGCGCGCAGCGAGCGGAGTACGGCGGCCTTGATCCGCACCATGTCCCGGGCCTGGGGGCGCACGATCATGTCGACGTACCTCAGCCGCACGCGAGCCTCGTCGGAGAGCGGGGAGTGCTCGTTGGGAAGCGGCCGCAGCGCCTTGGCGGCCATCGTCCAGCTCGTCGTCTGCACCGAGAGCTCGCCGCGACGGCTGGTGATGACCTCGCCGGTGACCCCGACCAGGTCGCCGAGGTCGACCAGCGCCTTGTACGCCGCCAGGCGTTCCTCGCCGACGTCGGCCAGCGACAGCATCACCTGGAGCTCGGTGCCGTCGCCCTCGCGGATCCGGGCGAAGCACAGCTTGCCGGTGTTGCGCTGGTGGATCACCCGGCCGACCACGGAG
>JBBSVL010000214.1:0-5186 GCA_038233595.1 Propionibacteriales bacterium
CGGTGACGGTATGACGCTCACCTCGGACAAGTCGACCAGCCGGACGGTCGAGCAGAGCGACCTGGTCAGCCTGACCATCGACGGCATCGAGGTCAGCGTGCCCAAGGGCACCTTGGTGATCCGGGCCGCGGAACAGGTCGGCGTGCAGATCCCGCGGTTCTGCGACCACCCGCTGCTCGACCCGGTCGGTGCCTGCCGGCAGTGCCTGGTCGACATCCCCGACGCCGGCAACGGTCGGGCGATGCCCAAGCCCCAGGCGTCCTGCACGATCACCGTCGCCCCCGGGATGGTGGTCAACACCCAGGCCACCTCGCCGGTCGCGGACAAGGCGCAGCAGGGCATCATGGAGATGCTACTGATCAACCACCCGCTGGACTGCCCGGTCTGCGACAAGGGCGGCGAGTGCCCGCTGCAGAACCAGTCGATGAGCAACGGTCGTGGCGACACGCGCTACACCGACAAGAAGCGCACCTTCCCCAAGCCGATCAACATCTCCGCGCAGGTGCTGCTCGACCGGGAACGCTGCATCCTGTGTGCCCGCTGCACCCGCTTCTCCGAGCAGATCGCCGGCGACCCGTTCATCGCGATGGTCGAGCGTGGTGCGCTGCAGCAGGTCGGCATCTACGAGAAGGAGCCGTTCGAGAGCTACTTCGCCGGCAACACGATCCAGATCTGCCCGGTCGGTGCGCTCACCTCGGCGTCGTACCGCTTCCGCTCGAGGCCCTTCGACCTGGTCTCCACCCCGGCTATCGCCGAGATCGACGCCTGCGGCTCGGCCGTGCGGATCGACCACCGCCGAGGCAAGGTCATGCGAATCCTCTCCGGCAACGACCCGGAGGTCAACGAGGAGTGGATCACCGACAAGGACCGCTTCTCGTTCCGCTACGCCCGTCAGGCCGACCGGCTGACGACGCCGCTGGTGCGTGACGATGCTCAGCCCGACGGAACTCGTGGCGAGCTCCGGGTCGCCTCGTGGTCCGAGGCGTTCGTCGTCGCTGCCCGCGGGCTGCTCTCAGCCGGCGCGACAGGGGTGCTCACCGGCGGCCGGCTCACCGCCGAGGAGTCCTACGCCTACTCCAAGTTCGCCAGGGTTGTGCTGGGCACCAACGACATCGACTTCCGGGCGCGTCCGCACACCACAGAGGAGGCCGCGTTCCTGGCGTCCGAGGTGGTCCTGCGCAGCGACGTCACGTACGCCGATCTCGAGACGGCCTCCGTCGTCGTCCTGGCGGGGCTGGAGCCCGAGGACGAGGCCGGCACCGTGTTCCTGCGACTGCGTAAGGCCTCGAAGGGTCGCACCCGGGTCGTCTCGATCGCGCCGTACACCTCTCGTGGGCTGCACAAGATGAACGGCACGCTGCTCGCCACCGCGCCCGGTGACGAGGCCGCTGCCCTGGCTGCCCTGGCCCATGACGGCGAGGTGATGCTCGATGCCGGCGGAGTGATCCTGGTGGGTGAGCGGCTCGCGAGCTCGCCCGGTGCGCTTGCTGCGGCCGTCTCCCTGGCCCGCACCTCGGGCGCCAGGCTGGCCTGGGTGCCCCGCCGTGCGGGCGACCGCGGCGCAGTCGAGACCGGGGCGCTGCCCAACCTGCTGCCCGGTGGACGTCCGGTGGAGGATGCGGCTGCCCGGGTCGACCTCGCTGCGGCCTGGGGTGTGCAGTCCCTGCCGGAGACCGTCGGCCGCGATGGCGACGCGATCCTGGCCGCGGCCACGGCCGGCGAGCTGGGTGGGCTCGTGGTTGCCGGTGTCGACCCGGCAGACCTGGCTGACCCCGACGCAGCCCGCGCAGCCATTGCCGCGGCGTCCTTCGTGGTCTCCCTGGAGGTGCGCGAGTCCGACGTGACCCGTGCCGCAGACGTGGTCTTCCCGGTCGCCCCGGTGACGGACAAGGCCGGGACGTTCGTCAGCTGGGAGGGTCGCACCCGGTCCTTCGAGCAGGTGCTGCACAACCCGGCCTCACTCCCAGACCTGCGGGTGCTCGCCGGCATCGCCGACCAGATGGGTGTCGAGCTCGGCTTCCGCACCGTGAGCCAGGTGCTGGCCGAGATGACCGAGATCGGCCCCTGGGATGGTGCGCGGGCCGGTGCTCCTGAAGGTTCCACTTTCGGGGTTTCCGCTGGGAAGTCGGCTGCGGTGAGCACGGACGCCTCGGGCTCGCACGCTCGCCCTACGGTGTCCGGCCTCGTCCTCGCCTCCTGGAAGCAGCTGCTCGACGACGGGCGGATGCAGGACGGTGACGAGAACCTCCGGGCGACCGCACGCAAGCCGGTGCTGCTGGTCAACCCGGCCACCCTGGCTGACCTGGGCGTCTCCGTGGGTGACCTGGTCAGCGTGAGCGGTCCGCTCGGCTCGCTCGTCCTGCCCGTGGCCGTGGCCGACCTGGTCAACGGCGTGGTCTGGGCTCCGGCGAGTGCGCCGGATGCCTCGGTGCGCCACCTGGTCGGTCCCGCCGGGTGCACGGTCACGCTGGCCGTGGCCGACTCGCTGACCGTCGACGGAGGTGTCGCATGACCGGATTCGACCTGGTTGGGCTCGACACGGCCCGGGGGCTCAGTGCCTTCGGGCACGACCCGGTCTGGCTGGTGATTCTCAAGGCCGTGGTGATCTTCGTGATCCTGGTGCTGCTGACCCTGTTCAACATCTGGTGGGAGCGGCGCGTGGTGGCCCGGATGCAGCACCGCATCGGACCCAACGTGAACGGCCCGTTCGGCCTGCTGCAGAGCCTCGCTGACGGGGTGAAGCTCGCGCTCAAGGAAGACATCATCCCCAAGGCGGCCGACAAGCTGGTCTTCCTGATCGCTCCGGTGCTGGCGGTGATCCCGGCGTTCATCACGTTCTCGGTGATTCCGTTCGGGCCCGAGGTGCGACTTCCGTGGAGTGACATCCACACGCCCCTCCAGCTGACCGACATGCCCGTTGCGGTGCTGTTCGTGCTGGCGATCGCCTCGATCGGCATCTACGGGATCGTGCTCGGCGGTTGGTCCTCGGGGTCGACGTACTCCCTGCTCGGCGGCATCAGGTCCAGCGCCCAGATGATCTCCTACGAGGTCGCGATGGGTCTAGCTCTGGTCGCGGTGTTCCTGTACGCCGGCTCGATGTCGACCAGCGAGATCGTCAACGCCCAGTCACACCTGTGGTTCGCGGTGTCCCTGCTGCCCAGCTTCGTGATCTACATGATCTCGATGGTGGGTGAGACCAACCGGGCGCCGTTCGACCTGCCGGAGGCCGAGGGGGAGCTGGTGGGTGGTTTCCACACCGAGTACTCCTCGCTGAAGTTCGCGTTGTTCTTCCTGGCCGAGTACATCAACATGGCCACCGTCTCCGCCTTGGCCACCACGCTGTTCCTCGGCGGCTGGCGCGCGCCGTGGCCGCTCACCTACTGGGACGGTGCCAACCACGGGTACTGGCCGGTGCTTTGGTTCTTCGCGAAGGTGCTGGGATTCATCTTCGTGTTCATCTGGCTGCGCGGCACGCTGCCCCGGCTGCGCTACGACCAGTTCATGCACTTCGGCTGGAAGCGGCTGATCCCGATCGCGCTGCTGTGGACGGTGCTGGTCGCCGGGATCCGGGCGGTCGAGAACACCGGTGGCTTCAACCAGAGCTGGCTGATCATCGCCGCGGTCGTGCTCGCCGTGCTGCTGGTGGCGACCTTCCTGATCCCGGAGAAGACCTCAGCGGCCGACGAGACCGGCCTGGACCCTGAGCAACCGTTCGACGCGTTCGCGGGCGGCTACCCCGTGCCGCCGATGCTCGAGGGCATCGCGGTGCGCGGACCCACGTCGGTTAAGGAGAAGTAATGCCCTCCATCAAGGAGACCTACTGGGATCCGGTCGCCGGGTTCGGGGTCACCTTCCGCACCATGTTCCGGAAGGTGGTCACCGAGCAGTACCCCTTCGTCAAGGAGAAGACCGCCCCGCGCTTCCACGGCCGGCACCAGCTGAACCGCTGGCCCGACGGGCTGGAGAAGTGCATCGGTTGCGAGCTGTGCGCCTGGGCCTGTCCGGCGGACGCGATCTACGTCGAGGGCTCCTCGAACGACGACACAGCAGACGGGGCGGGTCGCTTCTCGCCGGGTGAGCGCTACGGCAGCGTCTACCAGATCAACTACCTGCGCTGCATCCTGTGCGGGCTGTGCATCGAGGCCTGCCCCACACGGGCGCTGACCATGACCAACGAGTACGAGCTGGCAGACGACAACCGGGCCGACCTGATCTATGAGAAGTCCGACCTGCTCGCCCCGTTGCTCCCCGGCATGGAGCTGCCGCCGCACCCGATGCGGCTCGGCGACGACGAGGGCGACTACTACCGGGGCACGTTCTCTGTGGGTCGGCCGACCGAGGCGGGTGACCAGGAATGATCGCCTTCTGGGTCCTGGGTCCGATCATGGTGATCTGCGCCCTCGGCATCCTGTTCACCCGCAAGGCCGTGCACTGCGCGCTGCTGCTGGCGGTGGTGATGATCTCGCTGGCGATCCTGTACGCCGTCCAGGACGCACCGTTCCTGTTCGCGGTGCAGATCATCGTCTACACCGGCGCGATCCTGATGCTGTTCCTCTTCGTGGTGATGCTCGTCGGCGTCGACGCCTCCGACTCCCTGGTCGAGACGATCCGGGGCCAGCGCCTGTTCGCCACCCTGGTCGGCCTCGGTTTCGCCGCGCTACTGGTCCTGGGTGTCGCGCAGGTCTCCCTGGGCACCGTCACCGGGCTGGGCCGCGCCAACTCAGCGGGCAACGTGCCGGCGATCGCCCAGGTGCTCTTCACTCGTTACGTCTTCGCCTTCGAGCTCACCTCGGCGCTGCTGATCACCGCTGCGCTCGGAGCGATGGTGCTGGCACACCGTGAGCGGCTGTCCCCGAAGCTCGGCCAGGCCGACCTGGCTGCACAGCGGATGCGCGACTACGCCGACCACGGGACACACCTGGGTCCGCTGCCGCCACCGGGCACGTTCGCCAGGCACAACGCGGTCGACACCCCGGCGCTGCTTCCCGACGGCACGGCCGCGGAGTCGTCGGTGTCGCGGGTGCTGTCGGCACGCGGTACGGTCCGCACGGCTCCGGCGTACGACGTCATCGGGCTCAACGAGGCGACGAGTGAGGACCTGAGCGGTGAGCCCGACGTCACCGACCCGGACTCCAGCCCGGACTCCAGCACCGACTCGGCGACCTACGGAAGGCAGGGACTATGAA
>JBBSVL010000215.1:0-5171 GCA_038233595.1 Propionibacteriales bacterium
ACCGCGGTCCAGAAGCCGTTCACGTGGAAGCCCAGGCCGATGCTCCCGGCGATCGCGCTGGTCAGCAGCAGCAGGAGTGCGTTGATCACCAGCAGGAACAGGCCCAGGGTCACGATGATGAACGGGAGCGAGAGCACCTTGACGACCGGCTTCACGACCGAGGTGATGATGCCGAAGATCCCGCCCACCACGACCAGGGCGACCAGCCGCCCGTCGCGGGTGGCCCCGGTCAGGGTGATGCCGTCGAACAACCAGATGGCGGCGCCGAGCGCCAGGACGTTCACGATCAGCCAGGCCAGGAAGCGCATGCCCGAAGCCTAGAGTCCCAGTGCTTCGAGCATCGAGTCCTGGCCGTGGTCCAGGTTCAGCTCCAGCTCCTTGGCGGCCCCGGTGACGTCGCCGCCCTCGAGCAGCTTGACCAGCAGGCTGTGGGCGCGCAGCTGGTCGCGGGCGTTGCGCCGGCTGCGGTCGACGGTGGCCAGGGCGAGCCGGATCTCGGCGCTCAGCGCGTCGGCCGCAGCGACCAGCCGCTTCGAACCGGTCAGCCCGACGAACGAGAGATGCAGCGCCAGGTGGGCCCGGTTCAGCTCGGCGTTGCTCGGGTGGCCGCGGACCACGTCGGCGTAGGTCCTCATCGCGGACCGGACTGCCTCCCGCTGCTGGTCGGTTGCCCGCTTCCAGCGTCGTACCCCGGCGACCTCGAGCACCATCCGGGCCGCGGTGACGTCGCGGATCGCCGCCGGGTCCGTCGTACGTACGGCGGTGCCGCGGTTCGGGACCCGCACCGCAAGCCCTTCGGCCACCAGCAGCCCGAGGGCCTCGCGCACGGTGGACCGGGAGACGCCGAGCGACTCGGCGAGAGCGATCTCCCGCAAGGCCGTCCCGGGCTCCAGCTCTCCGTCGAACAGCGCCCGGCGGAGCTCACCGAGCACCCGGTCGACCGTGGTCTCGCGCTCCACGCGAAGGGTGTCGAACGCCATAGCCCGATTGTCCGACACATTTTTGCGGACTGCGCGGTCGGACCCGCTACACTGAGATTGTCGGACAATCCGGCAATAAAATCTGTCTTGAGATCTGGCTCGTGCGGACGAGCCCTGGAGGTGTGCGAGATGACCGAGCAGCTGCAGTGGGGCAACCGGTACCTGATGGTCCAGCCGGACCACTTCCGGGTCGACTACGCCATCAACCCCTTCATGCACCTCGACGACCAGCCCGACGCAGCCCGCGCGCACGACGAGTTCGCCGCCATCGCGGCCGCGATCGAGGCAGCGGGTGGCAGCGTGGAGGTCCTCGCGCAGCGCGCCGACTCCCCGGACATGGTCTACGCGATGAACCTCGGTCTCGCCTTCGAGTCCGACGCCGGTGACCGGGTCGTGATGTCACACATGCGCTACCCCGAGCGCCGCCAGGAGCTGCTCAGCTCCGAGCGCTGGTTCGGGGACCACGGCTTCACCCCGGGCTACGTCGGCCGCGACGGTGTCGGCGCCCACTTCGAGGCCGGTGACGCGTTCGCCTGGCGCGGAGACCTGGTGGTCGGCTACGGCCCGCGCACCGAAGAGCTGGCGCTCAAGCACCTGGCCGGTGACCTCGGCGTGCAGGTGCACGGCATCCGGATCGCGCACCCGGGGATGTACCACCTGGACCTGGCCTTCAACCCCCTCGACTCCGAGCGGGCGATGGTCTGCCCCGCTGCGTTCGACGACGCCTCCGCCGGAGCCCTGCTCGCCCTGGTGCCCGAGCCGCTGGTCCTCTCCGAGGAGGAGGCGATGACGTTCTGCGCCAACTCGATCGTCGTCGGCCGGACGGTCATCATGCCCGCGTGTCCCGACCGGGTCCGTGAGGTACTGGAAGCCTGGGGCTTCGACATCGTGCTCGTCGAGGTGGGCGAGTTCCTCAAGGGTGGTGGCGCGATCCGCTGCCTGACCAACCCTCTCGACGTGCGCCTCGGTCGGGACCTGGCATCCGCACCCGGTGGCCGGGTCAGCATGCCCTGAGGTTCTAGGGTCTGACCCATGACCGCCGCTCCCCGACCCCGCGCCGTGATCGCCGACCTGCCGGCGTACGTCCCCGGCAAGCCGCCCGCGCCGCGTGAGGGCATCACGACGTACAAGCTGTCCTCCAACGAGAACCCCTACCCGCCGCTACCCGGCATCGTAGCCGCGGCGATCCAGGCCTCGGCGCAGATGAACCGCTACCCCGACATGGGATGCACGGCGTTGTACGACGCACTGTCCGCGAAGCTCGGCGTGGCCCCCGATCAGCTCGCAGCGGGCACCGGCTCGGTGGCGGTGCTGTACCACCTGCTGCAGGCCTACTGCGACCCCGGCGACCAGGTGGTCTACGCCTGGCGGTCCTTCGAGGCCTACCCGATCGCGGTCTCGGTTCCCGGCGCGGAGTCGGTCCAGGTGCCCCTGACCAGCGAGGCCCGGCACGACCTCGACGCGATGGCTGCGGCGGTCACGGAGCGCACCAAGGTGGTCATCGCCTGCACCCCGAACAATCCGACCGGTCCCGCGCTCACCCACACCGAGCTCGCCGCGTTCATCACGAAAGTGTCGGCACACGTGCTGGTCGTCATCGACGAGGCCTACCGGGAGTTCGTCCGGATCGACGACCCGGTGGATGCGCTGGCCCTGCAACGCAAGCACGCCAACGTGGTGGTGATGCGGACCTTCGCCAAGGCCTACGGGCTGGCCGGCTTCCGGGTCGGGTACGTCGTCGCGCACCCGGACGTTGCCGCCGCCGTACGCGCCTGTGCCCTGCCGTTCGGCGTCTCGACCGTCGCCCAGGCCGCGGCGATCGCAGCCCTGGCCGTCGAGCCCCAGCTGATGGAGCGCGTCGACACCCTGGTCGGTGAGCGAACCCGGGTCACCGCGGTCCTCGCCGGTCAGGGCTGGGACGTCCCGGATGCCCAGGGGAACTTCGTCTGGCTGGCGCTGGGTGAACGCACCGCCGACTTCACCGCGGCCGCGGAGCAGGCCGGGATCATGGTGCGCCCGTTCGCGGGCGAGGGCGTACGGGTCAGCATCGGGGAGCCCCCGGCCAACGACGTGTTCCTCGCTGTCGCCGCCGGGTTCAGGCGCTGACCCGCTCCGTCGCGACGGGTCGTCGGTCCAGCTCGCGCCACCTCGGTTGTACGGCGGGCAGCAGCGTGGTCGCGAAGTAGCCGGCGCCGACGATCAGCAGCGCCGGCGAGATGCCGAGGCCTGCAACCAGCGCGCCACCCAGCAGGCCACCGAACGGGATCAGCGACCAGCTCATCGCGATGTTCATCGCGCTGACGCGTCCCATCAGACGCGAGGGGATCCGCTCGAAGAGCACCGCGCCCAGCACCGGGTTGAGGAACCCGGACGCGTAGCCACTGACCGCCGCGACCGAGAGCACCAGCACGAGCGGGGTGTGCAGTGCCATCACCACGAACCGCGGCACGCCGGCGATCATGAACGCGAGCAGGTAGGTCCAGTAGCGGGGCAGCCGGTCGGCCACCGCGGCCGCAGTCACCGACCCGCCGATGGCCGTCACGCTGAACACCGCCGCCAGCAGCCCCACAGCCGCGACGCCGTTGCCGCTGTCGAGCGCCCACACCGGCAGCAGCACCGCGAACCACGCCTGGTCGAGCAGGTTGGTGATCGCCACCATCACGCCGATCCCCATCAGCACCACGTCGCGGCGCATGAAGTCCCAGCCCACGCGCAGCTCGGCGAGGTAGCCGGACTTGGGTGGGGGAGGTTGCTCTGCAACCGTCTCGAGACCTCCTGACATCCCGCGGGTGGTCAGCGCCAGGACCAGCCCGGCCAGTCCGAAGGATGCGGCGTCGACCACCAGGGCGTTGGCGCCGCCGACCAGAGCCACCAGGCCGGCTGCGATCGCTGCGCCGGCCAGTGAGGCGGCACGTTCCACGGCACCGTCGAGCCCGGTCACGCGCGAGGTCGGTACGCCGGCGTGCTCGACCAGCAGCGGCATCATCGAGTGGGCCGCGGCCTCGCCAGGCCCGCGCAGCGCACCCGCTACCGCGACCAGGCCCAGCAGCGCCGGGAAGGTGAGCAGACCGAGGAGGTGCAGCGTGGGCACCATCCCGACGGCCAGCACGCTACCGGCGTCGCAGAACAGCGCGACGCGCCGCGCCCCGAGACGGTCGATCACGGGCCCGGACAGTGCCTGGAGGGTGACCAGCGGCGCCATCTCGGCGAACGCGGCCAGTCCCGTGCGGGTCGCGGAGTCGGTGGTGGTGAGCACGAACCAGGGGATCGCGATCATCGACACCCGGGTGCCGGTGGTCGAGATCGCCTGGGCGACGAGGTAGCCCCACAACGGTCGCCGGCGACGGCTCACTGCTCGTCCCACCGCGCAAGGGTGCCGGGCCGCAGGAAGGCGTTGAGGTTGACCGTGAACGTCTCCGCGTCGGGGGTCCCCTCGGCGTCGTCGTCCCAGGACTCCACCAGCTCGTGCAGCGCCTGGACCAGAGCCGCTGCCCGCGCGGGTGTCATCTGCTTGTTCCAGTCGCTGAGGTCGCCGGCCTGCTCCCACTCCAGGGGAAGCAGACGCCGCTCCTCGAGGGAGCGCTGCACCTGCTCGGCGTACACGATCGCCACCGACTGTAGGTAGGCGTCGTAGGTGTCGTGCTCCTCAGGTGAGGTGGCCGAGGTCGAGCCGGTCCTCGTCGTCTGGTGGGCGGCCCGCCACCAGCGGTCCCGCGCGTTGCCGCGCTCCTGGTCCTCCACCACGAAGCCGTGCTTCTCCAGCTGCCGCAGGTGGTAGGACGTGGCGCCGCTGTTCAGCCCGAGCCGGAGCGCGAGCTGGGTCGCGGTCGCCGGCCCCTCGGTGCGGAGCAGGCCGAGCATCCGGAGCCGGCCGGGGTGGCTGAGCGCCTTGAGACCTTCGGGGCCGGGGGAGACGGAGCTGCGATCCATGCGGACGACGATAGATTGCAAAGGTTACTTTGCAAAGAGTTCTTTGTGATCTCGGCCCACCGTCACTCGACGAAGATTCTCAGCTCTACGCCGATACGGTGACGTCGTCTCGTTTCCAGCCGCGACGCCAAGGACCATCCCCTCCGCCGCATCCACGTCGAATCCCGCAGCGAGCGTCCCGACGCCGTTCGCCTCCAGGAAGGTCCAGGCGGCGTTCCAGCCGGCTCTCTTGTTCTCGTCTACGAACAGGTGATTGCTCAC
>JBBSVL010000216.1:0-5137 GCA_038233595.1 Propionibacteriales bacterium
AGGCCGCCAAGAGGGACCCGAGCCTGAAGGCCATCTCCAACCCGCAGCTCGACCCGCAGCTGGTCTCCATGGGCGTTCTGCCCGGCGACCAGGTGTGGATCAACTACCTCGACAACTTCATCCGCAACCTGATCGCCACGGGCGAGGACAACAAGCTGCACCAGAAGTGGCTGCACACGCCGCTCGCGGACATCGTGTCGGTCCAGGGCAACGCCGCCTGACCGTGCGGATCATCGTGCGACGGAAGGGGGGCCCGCGTTGACGATCGACTTCGGGGCGGTCCTCCCCTACCTGCCAGTGATGCTGAGGGCGCTCGGGATCAGCATCGAGGTCACCGGGCTGAGCTTCTTCATCGGCTCGGTCATCGGGATCTTCGTCTACCTCGGCCGCCGCAGCGCCTTCGCGCCGCTGCGCTGGCTGGCGCAGGCCTTCATCGAGGTATTTCGCAACACGCCGTTGCTGGTGCAGCTGTACCTGATCTACTTCGGGTTGCCACAGGTCGGCATCAACCTCAACCCGTTCTGGTCGACGCTCGTCGGGATGACCCTCAACAACGCCGCCTACACAGCGGAGATCTTCCGCGCCGGCATCGAGTCGGTGCCGAACGGCCTGGTGGAGGCCGCCGAGGCACTCGGCATGCGCTTCAGCCAGACCTTCCGGTTCGTTGTGCTGAAGCCGGCAGTCCGCAACGTGCTGCCAGCGCTGACCAACCAGTTCATCGTGCTGTTCCTCTTCTCCTCGGTCGGCTCGGTGATCTCACTCAACGAGCTCACCTCGGCGCTGGCCGACCTCAACCAACGCACGCTGCGCACCCTGGAGATCTTCACGATGGGCGGGCTCCTCTACTACCTGACGTCCGCGGTGATCGCTGGCTCGTCGCGACTTGCAGAGAGGTACGTCTTCCGATGGTGATCCCCTTGCTCTCCTTTGACTTCGGCCAGTTCGCGCCGCCGCTGCTCCGCGGTGCCTTGGTGACCGTGGTCCTGGTCCTGGCTTCCGGGGTCGCCGGGACGCTCATCGGGTTGCTCTTCGGAGTCGCCCGCAGCGCGCCACTGGCCCCCGTCCGCTGGCTGGCCTCGATCTACACCAACATCATCCGTGGCATCCCGATCCTGATCATCCTGCTGTTCCTCTACTACGAGATCCCGCTGCTGTTCCCCTATGCGACGTTCTCGCAGACGATCACCGCGGTGATCGGGCTGTCGGTCTACGCCGGGGCCTACATGTCGGAGATCTTCCGCGGCAGCATCCAGGCGATCCCGCGCGGGCAGCTGGAGGCGGGTGAGGCGCTCGGGCTCAACTACGCCCAGAAGATGCGGTACGTGGTCCTGCCTCAGGCGCTGAAGATCGCGGTGCCGCCAGGTGTCGGCTTCCTGATCGCCCTGGTCAAGGCGTCCTCGCTGGTCTCGGTGATCAGCGCGACCGACCTGACCCGCGCCGGGAAGATCATCACCTCCCAGAACCACGCGCCGTTGGCGACGTTCCTCGTCGTGGCAGCGCTCTACTTCGTCATCTCCTACCCTCTGTCCCTGCTGGGACGCTGGTACGAAAAGAGGCTCGTATGAACACTCCAGAAAAGCGCGAACCCAGTGCGAGCACCTCCGCATCCTCCTCTTCCAGCAAGAGCACAGCGGTGATCGTCGCCCAGGACATCCACAAGCGCTTCGGTGACCTCGAGGTCCTCAAGGGAATCGACGTCGAGGTCGCCGAACGCGAGGTGGTCTGCGTGATCGGTCCCTCCGGCTCCGGCAAGAGCACCTTGCTGCGCTGCATGAACGCGCTGGAGACGTTCGAGGAGGGTCACGTCACCATCTGCGGGCACGACCTGACCGGCTCGAAGACCAACGTCAACGCCGTGCGCCGCGACGTGGGCATGGTCTTCCAGTCCTTCAACGTCTTCCCGCACATCAAAGTGGTCGACAACCTGACGCTGGCACCGATGAAGGTGCTCAAGATCAGCAAGGCCGAGGCACAGGAGCGCGCGCACGCGCTGCTCGAGAAGGTCGGCCTGGTCGACAAGGCGAACGTCTACCCCACCAAGCTCTCCGGTGGGCAGCAGCAACGCGTGGCGATCGCGCGCGCGCTGGCGATGCAACCGAGGGTGATGCTCTTCGACGAGCCGACCTCGGCGCTCGACCCCGAGACCGTCGGCGAGGTCCTCGGCGTCATGAAGACCCTCGCCGAAGAGGGCATGACGATGATGGTGGTGACCCACGAGATGGGCTTCGCCCGCGAGGTCGCCGACCGGGTGCTCTTCATGGACGACGGCGTCGTCGTGGAGCAGGGCCCGCCGCGGCAGATCTTCGAGGACCCGCAGCACGAGCGCACCCGCGCCTTCCTGAGCAAGATCCTGTGACCGGCCTCGAGGCCCTGCTCGGCGAGCACCGACTGCTCCCCGTGCTCACTGTCGCCGGCCGCGACACCGGTAGGCAGCTGGGCCAGGCGCTGCTCGCCGGCGGCCTACCGGTCGCGGAGGTGACGCTCCGCGTCGAGGGCGCCCTGGATGCCCTGCAGGCGATGGCCGAGCTCGACCTCACCGTCGGTGCGGGCTCCGTGGTCACCGCCGATCAGGTCGACCGGGCCGTCGACGCCGGCGCCGCGTTCGTGGTCAGCCCCGGACTGCACTCCGCCGTCGTGGCGAGATGCCGGGACCGCGGCGTGCCCACCCTGCCCGGCATCGCGACAGCGTCGGAGCTGATGCACGCCGTCAACGAGGGCATCGAGACGGTCAAGCTCTTCCCCGCGGACCTCATCGGCGGACCGGCGTCGGTCAAGGCGTTCGCGGGCCCCTTCCCCGCAGCACGCTTCGTGCCCACCGGTGGCATCGGCCCGGACGAACTGTCGTCATACCTTTCGCTACCGGCGGTTCTCGCCGTGGGTGGCTCCTGGCTGGCGCCGCGCGACGTGGTTGCCGCCGGCCAGTGGGACGAGGTCACGCGGGCCACCCGCGACGCCGTCCAGCAGATCCACGAGACAGCCGATGGGAACCAATGACCGACCTTGACCTGCGTGCCGCCGAGGAATGCCGCTACGACCTCGTCTCGCTCGGGGAGGTGATGCTGCGGTTCGACCCCGGCGAGGGACGGGTACACACTGCCCGCAGCTTCACCGTGTGGGAGGGGGGTGGCGAGTACAACGTCGCCCGCGGCCTGTGCCGCTGCTTCGGCCTACGCACATCGGTGGTGACCGCGCTCGCCGATAATCCCGTCGGCCGGTTGGTCGAAGACTTCATCCTCCAGGGCGGCGTCGACAACGCCGGCATCAGGTGGGTGCCCTATGACGGCGTCGGCCGGAGCGTCCGCAACGCGCTGAACTTCACCGAGCGCGGCTTCGGGCTGCGCGGCGCCGTCGGCGTCTCCGACCGCGGCCACACCGCCACGAGCCAGATGCGGCCCGGGGAGGTCGACTGGGACCATCTCTTCGGCGAGCAAGGCGTGCGCTGGTTCCACACCGGCGGCATCTACGCCGCCTTGTCGGAGAGCACAGCCGAGGTCGCCGCGGAGGCGATGGCGGCCGCTCGTCGGCACGGCACGGTGGTCTCCTACGACCTCAACTACCGGCCCAGTCTGTGGGAGGCGATCGGCGGACAACCACGCGCGCAGGAGGCCAACAAGCGGCTCGCCCCCCTTGTCGACGTGATGTTGGGCAACGAAGAGGACTTCACCGCCTGCCTCGGCTTCGAGGTACCCGGCGCCGCCGCGGACCTGAGCCACCTCGAGACCAGCGGCTTCGAGAGCATGCTTGGCGAGGCGACCGGGACCTATCCGAACCTGCGGGTGGTGGCGACCACGCTGCGCACCGTGCGCACCGCCACGATCAACGACTGGGGTGCGGTGGGCTGGTCGCCCGATGCCGGTTTCGTCGAGGCGACGCTGCGACCGGAGGTGGAGATCCTGGACCGGGTCGGTGGCGGGGACAGCTTCGCATCGGGGCTCGTGTACGGCCTGCTCACCGGGCGCTCGCTGGGCGTGGCGCTGGAGTACGGCACTGCCCACGGAGCACTGGCCATGACGACCCCGGGCGACACGTCGATGGCAACACTGGCCGAGGTCGAGTCGCTCGTCGCCGGCGGTACTGCGCGAGTGCGGCGGTGACTCGTCGCACATGAGCGACGTCGTACGGTGCAGCGACGAGCGGTGAGCTGCGCCAGATCCGTTCGGCCGCGGCGCTGGTGCAGGAGTTGCTAGGTCTGTGCCTCAGCGCCGTGTCGCTCCCTCTCATTGTGGGCGACGTCGACTCGGGTGCGCTCGTCTGTGCAGGCCACCACGAACCGAATCCGGCAGTGAAGAGTTCGAACGCAGCATCGGGTGCCAGGTCGACGGTGACCATGACCTGCAGGGGTTCGACGGTAGTCACGACTGCAGGCTCTCAAACGAGTGTCCGGTGTCAACCTGATCGACCAGTCGAAGCAGGTCAGCCGAGACTGACAGCGTCGAAGCACCGTGTCAGCGAAGATGCCGACATGGTCACTCGCCGGGGTTGCCCCAGGTCGAAAGGCAGAAGGGGTGCCCGGCCGGGTCGGCGTAGACGTAGCAATGGTTCGAGTCGGGCTGGGAGCCGTACTTCGACATAGAAGGTGGCGAGTTCTCCGGCATCCGGGCAGTCAACGCCGTCGCCACTGAGTTTGATGACGTCTGACATGGTGCGCGTCCTTTCGTCAGTTGCAGTCGATCAGGTTGTCTCGATTTCCCAGAGCTTGATGCGGCTAGCCGACGCTCGCGGCCAGCGCTTGATAGCTGGGGAGGGGCTCGGCCCACCGTTCCTGCATGTCGCGACGCTCACGACCGTCGATGTGGGCGGCGAGATCTTCGACGTGAACTGGCCTCCGGCGCCGTAGGCGGCGAGCTGGTCCAGGGGCATGCCTCGTTCCTCGATGACCAGCCGCCAGAGGTCGTCGATGTCGGTGTCGTAGCGGTCCTCCATGCGCACGACACCTTTGCCATCGCCCCGATCGCAGGCTGCCCAGGATGCGGCCGCTACCGCCCTGCGCGTTGCTGGTCATCTGCTGTTCCTTCGTTCGCGTCTTCCTCGGGCCACCTCGGTGTGCAGGGCGTCCAGCCGCTGCTCCCACAGGGACCGGTACCGGTCCAGCCATTCATCGACCTCGGCGAGTGGTTCGGGACGAAGCCCGTAGACC
>JBBSVL010000217.1:0-5102 GCA_038233595.1 Propionibacteriales bacterium
GGGAGACCCGCTACCCGTAGCCTTTGCACGCAATCCCCGGTTGGTCTGCCGGCAGGGCCCGCCTGACTTTGAATCAGGACTAGCGACGCAGGTTCGACTCCTGCCCGGGGAGCTCGGTGGTCTCGACGCGCTCGCTGGCGCTCGCTGCTCGACCACCGGGAGGGAGCCACATGTCCGAGATAACGGTGATCGTCCTGGCGGCCGGCGGCGGCACCCGGATGCGGTCCAAGACGATGAAGGTGCTGCACCCGATCGCCGGGCGCAGCATGATCGG
Organism: Propionibacteriales bacterium; assembly: GCA_038233595.1. Classification (GTDB taxonomy): domain Bacteria; phylum Actinomycetota; class Actinomycetes; order Propionibacteriales; family Nocardioidaceae; genus Marmoricola. Next base: position 275 of record JBBSVL010000217.1, read on the forward strand.
CCACGTGCTGGCGGCCGTCTCGGCTGTCCAGCCGGTACGGGTCGTCGCGGTGGTCGGCCACCAGCGGGACCAGGTCGGCCCCCACATCCAGGCGTTGCTGCCGGGCGTCGTACTCGCGGTCCAGGAGGACCAGCTGGGGACCGGCCACGCGGTGAGCGTCGCGATGCAGGCGCTCGGGTCCGTGGCGAGCGGCACCGTGATCGTCACCACCGGCGACACCCCGCTGCTGGAAGGCGTGACGCTGCGCGCCTTCGCCGAGGACCACACCGCCTCCGGGCGAGCCGTGAGCATCCTGTCCGGGGAGGTGCCCGACCCGACCGGCTACGGCCGGGTGATCCGCGACGCCGACGGCACGGTGGCAGCGATCGTGGAGCAGAAGGAGGCTACGTCGGAGCAGGCGGCGGTCCGGGAGATCAACAGCGGCATCCTGGCGTTCGACGCCGGCTTCCTCGCCGAGGCGCTGCCGCGGATCGGCAACGACAACGCCAAGGGCGAGTACTACCTGACCGACACCGTGCGGCTGGCTCGGGAGGCCGGCAAGCAGGTCGGGGCCTTCCCGGTCCAGGACGTGCAGCAGACCGAGGGGGTCAACGACCGCTCGGAGCTCGCCGAGCTCGCGCGGGCGAAGAACGACCGGATCCTGCGGCACTGGATGAGCCAGGGTGTGACGGTCATCGACCCGGCGACGACCTGGGTCGACGTCGACGTCACGCTGGCGCCGGACGTAACGCTGCTGCCCGGCGTCCAGCTGCTCGGCACCACCACCGTTGCGGAGGACGCCGTGATCGGTCCCGACTGCACCTTGAAGGACGTCGAGATCGGACCGGGCGCCAAGGTGGTGCGCACCCACGGTGAGCTGGCCGTGATCGGCGCCGGTGCCAGCGTCGGACCGTTCTCCTACCTCCGGCCGGGCACCCAGCTCGACGCCGGCGGCAAGATCGGCGCCTTCGTCGAGGTGAAGAACAGCCACATCGGCACCGGCGCCAAGGTGCCGCACCTCTCGTACGTCGGGGACGCCGAGATCGGCGAGGGCACCAACATCGGCGCCGGCACGATCTTCGCCAACTACGACGGCGTCAACAAGCACCGCACGGTGATCGGCAAGCACGCCAAGACGAGCAGCAACAACACCTTCGTGGCACCGGTCACGATCGGTGACGGCGCGGTCACCGGGGCCGGCAGCGTGATCCGGCGCGACGTACCCCCGGGCGCCCTGGCCGTGAGCAGCGGCCAGCAGCGCCACATCGAGGACTGGGTCTTCCGCAAGCGTGCCGGCACGCCGGGTGCGCACGCGGCCCGGGCGGCCCTCGACGCCGGCGCGGCCGACCCTGGACCCGGGGTTGGGGAAGCGGGCTCGGAAGGAGCAGAATCCAGGGCGTGAGCGGCATGAAGAAGACCACCGAGAAGAACCTCATGCTGTTCAGCGGTCGGGCTCATCCCGAGCTGTCCCAGGAGGTGGCCGAGACCCTCGGCACCGGCCTGGTCCCCACGGCGGCCTACGAGTTCGCCAACTCCGAGATCTACGTGCGCTACGAGGAGTCGGTGCGTGGCTGCGACGCCTTCGTGATCCAGAGTCACACGGCGCCGATCAACGAGTGGATCATGGAGCACCTGATCATGGTCGACGCCTTGAAGCGAGCCTCGGCCAAGCGGATCACCGTGGTGCTGCCGTTCTACGGCTACGCCCGCCAGGACAAGAAGCACCGGGGCCGCGAGCCGATCTCGGCTCGGTTGATGGCCGACCTGTTCAAGACCGCGGGCGCCGACCGGCTGATCGCGGTGGACCTGCACGCCGACCAGATCCAGGGCTTCTTCGACGGACCGGTCGACCACCTGATGGCGATGCCGATCCTGGCCGACTACGTCAAGCAGAAGTACGGCGAGCAGCGGCTGGCCGTGGTCTCCCCGGACGCCGGCCGGATCAAGGTCGCCGAGCGCTGGTCGGCCCGGCTCGGCGGCGCGCCGCTGGCGTTCATCCACAAGACCCGGCGCGAGGACCGGCCCAACGAGACCGTCGCCAACCGGGTGATCGGAGACGTCACTGGCCGGATCTGTGTGCTGGTCGACGACATGATCGACACCGGCGGCACCATCGTGCAGGCGGCCGAGGCGCTGATGGCCGACGGCGCGGCCGGCGTGGTCATCGCCGCGACCCACCCGATCTTGTCCGACCCGGCGGTCGACCGGTTGAAGAACAGCCCGGCGACGGAGGTGATCGTCACCAACACCCTGCCGCTGAGTGACGACCAGCTCTTCGACAAGCTCACCTGCCTCTCGATCGCGCCGCTGATCTCCCGGGCGATCAAGGAGGTTTTCGAGGACGGCTCGGTCACCTCGATGTTCGACGGCCACGCCTGACTGTCAGGTCCCGCTCCAGGTCGTCCAAGCGGTCCTGCCAGGCCCGGCGAAGCACCGGCGGCACCGTGCCCGCCAGGGCGCCCGTCAGCCCGTCCCGGGTCTCCGCCGTCACGGCGTGGATCGGGAAGACCTGACCGACGAGCCGGCTGAAGCCCTGGCCCCGGTGCCCGGCCCAGATCGGAGCCTCGGCCAGGTAGCGCTCGACGTACGGCGCGACCAGGTCGGCCTGCTCGGGCACCCACAGGCCGGCCGCTACCGCCTCGAAGACCCGGTTGTCGACGTCCGGGCCGGTGAGCACCGACCAGGCTCGTTCCTTGGCCTGCGGTGTGGGCACGGCCGCACGTGCCCGGGCGGACCCGGTCTCACCCAGCGGTGAGCGGTCGGTGGCGGCCTCCGCGTCGAGGCGCACCAGGTCGACCGCGCCGAGCTCGGCCAGCCTGGCGAGCGAGCGCCAGCGGAGGTCGGGGTCCATGTCGACTCCGGTCGCGGTACTGCCCCCGGTGAGCCAGCCGAGCAGCAGGGCCGGGTCGGAAGTACAGGCCGCGTGGATCCGGGTGGCGGCCACGCGTAGCGCGGGAGTCGTGGCCGCCGTGGCTGCCGCGACCTCGGCCAGCACCGCCCGGGCGTGTGGCAACTTCGCGACCTGCAGCCAACGCGGCAGCAGCTCGTGCAGGACCCGTTCGGCCACCGGCTCCCAGATCGCCGGTGACGGCTCGGCGGCGAGGTGTCCGGCGACCATCGCCAGCAGGTCGGCTGGGGACAGCTCGGCCAGCGCTACCATGTCGAACGCGGTGGCCCAGACCAGGGATCGCTCCTGGCCGCCGAGGCAGCCGACGGCGCCGACCAGGGTGGCCCAGGACTCCGGGTCTGTCCGGACCCGGGCGAAGGTCTCGTCGTGGGCGTTGGGCAGCACGGCCAGCCCGGCCCAGTCCTGGAGGCGGATCTCGTCCTCGGCCACGTCGAGCATCCGGGAACCGCGCTCCACCAGGCCGGTGTCCCCGGACTCATAGGCCGTGACCCGGGTCCGGTGCGGCCGCGACCCGATCCTGGTGAGCACCGGGATGTCACCGTCGCGTCGTACGACGAGTGCGTCGAAGCCCGTCGTGCGCAGCCAGACCTCAGCCCACCGACGCACCTCGCGATCAGTCACCGCGTCGAGTGCCTCGAGGAAGTCCATGAGGCTGGCGTTGCCGAACCGGTGCGCGCTCAGGTAGCGGTTGGCCCCGCGCAGGAACGTCTCCTCGCCGAGCCAGGTCACCAGCTGCCGCAGCACGGCGTTGCCCTTGGCGTAGGTGATCATGTCGGTGTTGGCAAAGCCCGCGTCGGCGTCCACCACCGACTCGGTCAGTGGCGCAACCGGATGGGTCGAGCGGCGTGCGTCGGCGGCGTAGCCGAGCGGCTCGCGCTGGAGCGTGAAGCCGGCCCAGGTCGTGTCGAACCCCGCGGCGGCCCCCGCAACCTGGAAGCCCATGTAGTCCGCGAACGACTCGTTGAGCCAGATGTCCTCCCACCACCGCAGGGTCACCAGGTTGCCGAACCACATGTGCGCCATCTCGTGGGCGATCACCATCGCCCGCTGCTCCCGCTCGGCGTCCGAGGCACCCGCAAAATGCAGCAGCTCGTCGCGGAAGGTGACACACCCAGGAGTCTCCAGCGCTCCCCAGTTCAGGCCCGGGGCCATCACCTGGTCGTAGGAGTCGAATGCGTAGGGCTCATCGAAGATCGAGGCGTAGTGGTCGAAGCACTCGACCGTGATCCGCCTCAGCTCGTCGATGTCACGGTCGAGCGCGCCGGCCATCGAGCGGCGCGCGTGCCAGCCGAACGGCAGTCCCGCGTGCTCCCAGGTCACCGAGTGCCAGGGGCCGGCGCTGACCACGAAGAGGTACGTCGAGATCGGTGGCGTGCGGGCGAACGTCCGCACCTCGCCGGCGACGTTTGTGAGCCGACCGTTCGCCAGCACGGTCCAGGACGCGGGAGCGGTCACGGTGAGAGCGATGGTCGCCTTGAGGTCGGGCTGGTCGAAGCAGGCAAAGACCCGGTGCGCCACGTCACTGCCGCAGAACGCCGTCAGGTAGGTCGCGTCATCGACCGGGTCGACGAAGCGGTGCATTCCGTCGCCGCTGGTCACGCACGGGAGCGTCGCGTCGACCACCAGCTCGTTGTGCTCGCGCAGGTCACCCAGCCGGATCCGACCGCCGAGGAAGGCAGCCGGTGCCAGCGGCTCGCCGTTGAGCCGTGCGGTGGCGCCGGTCGCGTCCGCGAGCTCGACGAAGGTGTCGGCTCCGGGCTCGCGGCACTCGAACACGACCGTGCTGCGGGACCGGAAGCCGCCCTCCGGACGGAGCTCAAGCTCGACGTCGTACGACGTGACGGACAGCAGCCGAGCCCGTTGCGTCGCCTCGTCGTGGGACAGCGAGACGTTTGACATGCCAGCGAGGTTAGTGGGTCGGGGCCGGTGCCACGGGGCGGA
>JBBSVL010000218.1:0-5087 GCA_038233595.1 Propionibacteriales bacterium
TCGGCGACGGCAACCCGCCCGAAGTCCTCCGAGCTCGCGCCGTACTCGTGCAGGTAGCGCCGCGCCTGCATCGCCACCGTCGCGCCCGGGGTGGTCAGCCCCATCGGGTAGGTCCAGGCGTTGTCCAGCCCGTTGCTGTTGGGCTGTGTGTTGGCCCCGGCCGTCACCTGACCGAACCGCTGGCCGGAGCGCTCGTTGAAGCCGCGGTAGCAGACCACCACGTCGGCCACGTCGCTCGCCACCGCCATCGCTGCCTGCTGCACGGTGCCGCAGGCGGCACCACCGCCGAAGTTGATCCGGCTGAAGAACCGCAGGTCGCCCATCCCCAGCTCACGCGCCAGCGCGATCTCCGACGAGCTGTCCATGGTGAACGTCACCAGGCCATCGACGTCGGCCGGGGTCAGGCCGCAGTCGGCCAGCGCGGCCTTGGTCGCCTCGACCGAGAGCTGGAGCTCGGACCGACCCGAGTCCTTGGAGAACTCGGTGGCCCCGATGCCAGCGATCGCCGCCGCCCCGCTGAGCGAGCTCACCGCGCCACCGGAGGTCGAGCAGGTTGCGCAGCAACCGACGTCGCAACCGGAGGTCGAGCAGGTTGCTCAGCAACCGACGTCGCAACCGGAGGTCGAGCAGGTTGCTCAGCAACCGACGTCGAGACCACCACCCTCCCGGTCACGTGGTCCGCCGCAACCGGAGGTCGAGCAGGTTGCGCAGCAACCGACGTCGCAACCGGAGGTCGAGCAGGTTGCTCAGCAACCGACGTCGCAACCGGAGGTCGAGCAGGTTGCTCAGCAACCGACGTCGCAACCGGAGGTCGAGCAGGTTGCTCAGCAACCGACGTCGAGACCACGGCGCCGCGTACGGAGATGGTCACCTCGTCGCCCGCAACCGCCTCCACCGCGCCCGTGAAGACCAGGGTGTCTCCCGGGTACGCTGGGGCGCCGAGCCGGATCGCGATCGAGCGCACGTCGACCTCGACACCCAGCGATCTGGTCCAGTCGGTGACGTAGCGCTCGACCAGGCCGTTGGACGTCAGGATGTTCACGAAGATGTCCTTCGATCCGTAGGACTGCGCCAGGTCACGGTCGTGGTGCACGTCCTGGAAGTCTCGGGTCGCGATCGCCGCGCTCACCACCAGCGTCGTGGTCACCGGGAGCACCCACTCGGACAGCTGGTCGCCGGGGCCCAGCCGGTTCATCCCACCCTCCACACCGGCAGGGTCAGCTCGGCGTCGAGCCGCTCGAAGCCGGCCTGCACGGCCATCCCGATCTGGATCTCCTCGGGCTCGACCCCGCGGAGCTCGGCGACCATCCGGACGCCCTCCTCCAGGTCGACCAGTGCCAGCAGGATGGGCAGCTCCTTGCCGGGCACCGGCGGGTGCCGATGCACGACATAGGAGAAGACGGTGCCGCGACCGGAGGCCACGACGTACTCGCGCTCGAGCGCCAGGCACTCCGGGCAGGCCGGGCCGGGCGGGTGCCGCAATGCTCCGCAGGCACCGCACCTCTGGATCCGCAGCTCACCGGCCTTCGTGCCCTCCCAGAAGTACGCCGAGTCGCGGTTGACCATCGGCCGGAGCACGAACTCCCCCGTGGGCGGGGCCTGAGGTTTCGAGGCGCTCTCACCTCGCTCCTCGACCACCGTTCGTGGTCTGAACTTGAGCAACCGGAACAGCATCGAGGCGACCACCTCACTGTGCCCGTTCTCGTCGGCGACCCGCCAGGTGTTGCGGGTGGTCACGAAGTACCCCTCGCCCACCCCGGTCTGCTTCGGGCCGACCACGGAGTCCAGCCGGGTGGTCACCGTGAGCTGCTCCCCCACCCGCAGGTAGCGTTCGTAGGTCTGCTCGCAGTTGGTGCCCAGCACGGCGGTGTACCCGGCCTCGGTGAGCGTCTCCATCATCGAGTGCAGCGGGTCGTCCACGCCTCGTTGCCCGTCCCGCCGAGGGCGCAGTCCACCCATCGTCCACACCTGCGCCATCGCCGGGGGTGCCTCACCGGCGGCATAACGCGGGTTCTCGTCGCCCATCGCCTCGACCCAGTTGTTGACCATCGGCTGGTTGACCGGGTCGCGGGCCGGCCGCGGCTTCGTCTCGCCACGTGCCTTGATCTCCTCGGCCTTGGCCAGGATCTGTGTCTCGACGCGGGTCTCGACGCGCTCGCTAGCGCTCGCTGCTCGACCACCGTCTCCGGCGCTCGCTGCTCGACCGGCGGAGGGTGTCATCTGGGGACCCTCGGCAGGCCGAGGCCGAACATCGAGATCAGCTCGCGCTGCACCTCGTTGACGCCGCCGCCGAAGGTGAGCACCAGGTTGCGCTTGCAGGTCGCATCCAGGTACTCCATCAAGTGCGCCGTCTCGGGGTCGGCCGGGTCGGCGTGCCTGGTCACCGCAGCCTCCAGCTCCAGGCCCAACGACTGCACCACGTCGGAGGAGAACACCTTGCTGGCACTCGCATCGGCCACCGACACCGCACCGGACGCGCCCGCTGCCGCGACCTGCCAGTTCAGCAGCTCGTTGACCCGGAAGGCCGCGGTCACCCGGGCCAGCGCGTCGCGCAGGTCGGCCTGGTCCAGCAGCGGCTCGCCGGCGGGCGTCGTACGACCCCGCGCCCAGGCGATCACGTCGTCCCGCAGACCTTCGAGCCGACCGGCCGGCCCGAGCATCACCCGCTCGTGGTTGAGCTGGGTGGTGATCAGGGACCAGCCCTCGTTCTCCGCACCGACCAGCATCGAGGCCGGCACCCGTACGTCGTTGTAGTACGTCGCGTTGACGTGGTGCGAGCCGTCGCAGGTGATGATCGGCGTCCACGAGTACCCCGGGTCAGTGGTGTCCACGATCAGCACCGAGATCCCCTTGTGCCTGGGGGCGTCGGGGTCGGTGCGCACGGCCAGCCAGACGTAGTCGGCAGCGTGGCCGCCGGTGGTCCACATCTTCTGGCCGTTCACGAGGAAGTACTCCCCTTCGCTGTCGCGAACCTTTCGTGCGCTGGTGCGCAACGAGGCCAGGTCGGTCCCGGCATCAGCCTCGGAGTAGCCGATCGCGAAGTGCACGTCCCCGGTCAGGATCGCGCCGAGAAACTTGTCCTTCTGCTGCTGGGTGCCGAACGCCTGGAGCGTCGGGCCGACCGTCTGCAGGGTCACCGACGGCAGGTGTACGTCGTTGCGTGCGGCCTCGTTGGCGAAGATCTGCTGCTCGATCTCGCCCATGCCCCTGCCGCCGTACTCCACCGGCCAGCCGACCCCCATCCAGCCGTCGGACCCCATCTGCTTGATGATCCGGTGGTACGCCGGGCCGTGCCGTTCGCTCATCATCTCCAGCCGGTCCTCGCGCGAGACCAGCCCCTCGAAGTAGCTGCGGGTCTCGGCCTTGAACGCCCGCTGCTGCTCGCTCAGCTCGAGGTTCTTCCCGGACCTTTCGATGGCCGGGACCGCCGCAAGCGTCTGGGCGGTGCCGCCCAGCAGCCGGGCGACGTCCTTCACGCGGGAGAAGTAGCGGTGCAGCGGGTAGGTCTCGTCGACCCCCGTACCGCCGTGCAGATGGTGGCAGGTCTGCAACGCGGCGGGCGCGTGGGCGCAGAACCAGTAGCTACCCACCGCGAGGTCGTCGACCGCGTCCAGTCCGTTGCCCACCCGCCAGGCCGCGGACTCGGCGGTCAGCGCCACCATCCGCGAGGTCACGTAGACGTCGGCGATCTGCATCGCCACCGCCTGGAACTGCGCCAGCGCCCGCCCGAACTGCTCTCGCTGCTTGATGTAGCCGGCGGTCAGGTCCCGGGCGCCGGACACCAGCCCGTCACCGAGCAGCAGCAGACCGGCCACCGCGTGGTCGTGCAGGGACTCGAAGCCGCCAGCGCCGAGGACGCCGTCGACGGCCACGTCGGCGAACGCGAAGCTGACCTCCCCGGCCCCGCTGGAGCTGGGCGTCTCGGTGCGGATGACGCCGTCGACCGTGGGGTCGATGAGTACGACGACCGGACCGTCCGCGGAGCTCGCCGTGACCAGGAGCCGGGTGAGCCCTTCGCGGGCCGGGACGCCGACCTTGGCGCCACTCAGCCGGTCTCCGTCCAGCCGGGTCCTGGGCCGGGCCGGGAACGCGACGCCCGGCTCGTTGACCGCCGGGGCCAGGAGCATGCTGCCGTCCACGATGCCCGGCACGAGGGCCTGCTGCTGTGCGGGTGTCCCGGCGGCGAGGATCGGCAGCAGTCCGCAGACCAGCGTGTCCCAGATGGGCAGGTCGACCGCTCGGGAGCCGGACTCGTGCAACAGCACCCCGAGCTCGGTCAGTCCCAGCCCGTCCCCGCCGTACGCCTGCGGCGCGGCGAGCCCGAGCAGCCCCGCCTCCGCGAACGCCTGCCAGCTGGCGTCTGACTTGTTCAGGACATCGCGGACGACCCCGCGCACCTCGTCGAGCGTCTGCCTCTGGGCATCGTCATGGGTCAGCACACGCCTGCTCCTCGGTCCTGATGACTGAGTCCTGATGGTCCGCAAAACTATAACCTGTTCTACTAGGGGCATGGTGACCACGCCCCAGCAGTGCATCCGCGAGAAGTTCCGGGTGCCGGACCTGCCCCACGTCGAGCCGTACCTGCTGGAGCTGCCCGGTCGGGGTACCACGCTGGTCACCGACACCGGGCCTCGCGACGCGCCGGCGCTGCTGCTGCTGCACGCGGTCGGCTGCACCGGGCTGCTCACCTGGTACCCGGTGATCGGCCAGCTCGCCCAGCGCTACCGGGTGGTGACGTTCGACCAGCGCTGGCACGGCCGCGGCATCCAGTCGGAGACCTTCACGCTGAAGGACTGCGCCGACGACGCCGCCGCAGTGATCGAGACCCTCGGTCTGCGTGACGTCGTCGTCGCGGGCTACTCGATGGGGTCGATCGTGGCGCAGCGGCTGTGGCGCCAGCATCCCGACCTCACCGCCGGACTGATCCTGGCGGCGACGACCGACCGCTTCCAGTCGACCCTCACCGAGCGCGCGTTCCACCAGGCGATGGGCCTGGCCATGGGCGCCACCCGCACCCTGGCCGCCTCCCGTAGCGTGCGCCGCGCGAGTCTGAGCACGGCTCAGGCCCTCAGCCTGGAGCCGACCGA
>JBBSVL010000219.1:0-5073 GCA_038233595.1 Propionibacteriales bacterium
CTGATCTACAACCACTCCGAGCACGGGTTCGCGCTGATCAGCCAACGCACCGAGAGCCTGCAGCGGATGTACTTCCAGTGCGACCCGGACGAGGACGCGTCGACCTGGTCCGACGACCGGATCTGGGAGCAGCTCCAGACCGGGGTCGGAGCCAACGGGTACACGTTGCTGGAAGGCACCGACCGGGCACTGGCCCGGGTCTGGCGAGCCCAGCACTTCTCCTACTGGATGACCACGATGCTGCACCGGCTCCCGGACGCGTACGACTTCGACGTCCGGCGCCAGATCGGCGAGCTGTCCTCGGTGGTCGGCTCGCGTGCCGGGTCGTCGTACCTCGCCGAGGCCTACACCGGGTGGCCCGCGACGACTTAGGGCAGCGGCTCGACCACGGTGTGGTCGGTGAGCGTCGCGGCCAGCCGTGAGGTGTGCTCGCGCCCGTCGCCGAGCAGGTGGTCGATGGCGGTCAGCCGCGCGGTCAGGTGCCCGACGATGTACTCGGCGGTCATCCCGATGCCGCCGTGCAGCTGGATCGCCTCCTGGCCGATGTGCCGACCGGCCTTGCTGGTCTGCAGCTTGGCGCGCGACGCGGCCTCGCGGATCTTCTCCGGCGTCGAGGTGCCGTCCGCCAGCACCATGGTCGCCCAGCTGACCATGCTCCGGGTCAGCTCGAGTGAGGTGTACATGTCGGCGGCGCGGAAGTTCAGCGACTGGAAGCGGTTCAGCGTGACGCCGAACTGCTTGCGGGTGGTGAGGTACGACGTGGTCAGCCTCAGCGCCGCGTCCATCGCACCCAGCGCCTCGTGACAGTAGGCGATCTGCGCGATCGCGAACGCGTTGGCGACCACCGCGGACGCGTCACCGCCCTCGCCCAGTGGGGTGGCCGGGGTCTTGTCGAAGCTGATCCTGGCGGCCCGACCGCCGTCGAACGTCGGGTAGGACGCGCGGTCCAGGTCCTTCGGGTCGACGACGAAGAGGCCCACGCCGTCGCTGGCCCCGTCGTTGGTGACCAGCGCGGACACCACCAGCAGGTCTGCCCGAGCCCCGTTGAGCACCGGCTCCTTGACGCCTGTCAGAGTGTCGCCGTCGGCAGTGACGCCGCCGGCCGCGGGCGACCAGCGGCCACCCGGCTCGGCGTGGGCGAAGGCCAGGAGCAGCTCACCGGACGACAACCCGCCCAGGATCTCCTTGCGCTGCTCACTGGTGCCGGCCGCAGCGACCAGGCCACCGGCGAGCACGACCGACTCGACGAAGGGCTCGGGCGCGATCACCCGGCCGATCTCCTCGGCGACCACAGCCAGCTCGACCGGCCCGGCGCCGCTGCCGCCGTCGTCCTCGGAGAACGGCAGCCCGAGCACGCCCATGTCGGCGAGCTTGTGCCACATGTCCTCGTCGAAGCCGGGGTCCTCGGCGGTGGCCGCCCGGCGGGTCTCCGCGTCGTACCCCTTCAGCAGGCCGCGTACGGCGTCGCGAAGGGCGGTCTGCTCGTCGTCCAGTGTGAAGTCCATGTCTCGAATCCCTTTCAGAGGCCCAGGATCGTGCCGGCGATGATCTGACGCTGGATCTCGTTGGAGCCGCCGTAGATCGAGGCCTTGCGGAGGTTGAGGTAGGTCGGTGTGGAGACCCGAGCCCACTCCGGTACGTCGGAGTCGTCCGGTGCCCCCGAAGCCAGGGACAGCTGGCCGCCGACGTCGACCATCAGCTCGGAGATCGCCTGCTGCAGCTCGGTTCCCTTGAGCTTGAGCACCGACGAAGCCGGGTGCGGCTTGCCGTCGACGGAGTTGGCGACCACGCGGAGCGCGGTCAGCTCGAGGGCGAGCAGCTCGTTCTCGAGCTCCACGATCTGGGCGGCGAGCAGCGGGTCGTCCAGCGCACCGGTCTCGGAGGCGATCTCCTTGACCCTGGCCAGGACCCGCTTGTTGGCGCCCACCGGGGCGACGCCGACCCGCTCGTTGCCGAGCAGGAACTTCGCGTAGCTCCACCCCTGGTTCTCCTCCCCGACCAGGTTCTCGCCCGGGACCCGGACGTCCTCGAAGAACACCTCGTTGACCTCGTGACCGCCGTCGATCAGCTCGATCGGGCGCAGCGTGACGCCATCGGTCTCCATCGGGACCAGGATGAACGAGATGCCCTGCTGCTTCTTGGGGGCATCCGGGTCGGTGCGGCAGAGCACGAAGATCCAGTCGGCGAACTGACCCAGCGTGGTCCAGGTCTTCTGTCCGTTGATCACCCAGTCGTCCCCGTCGCGGACCGCCTTGCAGGTCAGCGACGCGAGGTCCGAGCCGGCGTTCGGCTCGGAGAAGCCCTGGCACCACCAGATGTCCAGGTTGGCGGTCTTGGCCAGGAACTTCTCCTTGGCCCCCTGCGAGCCGAAGTTCGCGATCACCGGGCCGACCATGTTGGCGTTGAAGGCGAGCGGCGGCGGCACCGAGGCGAGCTGCATCTCCTCGTGCCAGATGTGTCGCTGCAACGGTGTCCAGTCCTGACCGCCCCACTCGACCGGCCAGTTGGGCACCGCCAGCCCGGCCTTGTTCAGGATCTGCTGGGTCGCGACGATCTCGTCCTTGCCCACGTGGTGCCCCGCGGCGACGGCGTCGCGGATCTCCTTGGGCACCTCGGTGGTGAAGAAGGTCCGCATCTCCTCACGGAAGGCGGTCTCCTCCTCGGTCAGCTGAAGCTTCATCTCGGCTCCTGGTGTGGGTGCTCGGTGCTCATCGGGATCGGTGCGGCGCGACGTCGGTTGCTCAGGTCGGAGGCTACCGCCCCGCCCGTGGCCCCTCCGGGTGAGCCTCGGTCCGGATGCCTCTCGGTAGCCTTCACCAGCGATGTCCCTCTCTCTGATCACCCCGAACCCCGAGGCCGACGAGCAACGCCGCGTCCGGCTGCGGAACATGCGCACTGTCGCGCTCTCGCTCCTGGTCCTGGCCGCGGTGGTGTACCTGGCGACGCTGGGGCGGACCGGCTTCCTGGGTTATGTGAACTCCGGCGCCGAGGCGTCGATGGTGGGCGCGATCGCCGACTGGTTCGCCGTGACGGCGATCTTCAAGCGTCCGATGGGCCTGCCGATCCCTCACACGGCGCTGATCCCGCGACGCAAGGACGAGCTGGGCCGCAGCCTGGAGGAGTTCGTCGGTGAGAACTTCCTTCAGGAGCAGGTGATCCGGGACCGCCTGCAAGTCGCCGACGCGTCACGGAGGTTCGGCCAGTGGCTGGTCGACCCGGACCATGCAGCCCGCGTCGTACGCGAAGGGGCGGCGCTGGCCGGCGTCGGCGTGCGCCGGGTGCGTGACGAGGACGTCGCCGCGATCGTCAACGAGGTGATCGTGCCGCGACTGGTCAAGGAGCCGATCAGCCCCGTTGCGGGTGCGCTGCTCAAGGAGGCCGTGGCCGACGACGCGCACCACGGGCTGGTCGACCTGGTCCTCGACGAGGGGCACCGCTGGCTGGTGCACAACCAGGACACGTTCGTCGACGTGGTTGCAGAGCGGGCACCGTGGTGGACCCCGCAGCGGGTCAACGACGCCGTCACGCAGCGGCTGCACCTCGAGGCGATCCGCTGGGTCTCCGACATCCGCGCCGACCCGCACCACCACGCGAGGCAGGCGCTCGACAGTGCCCTGGCCCAGCTGGCCGACGACCTGCTCACCGACCCGGCGACGCAGGAGCGCGCCGAACGGCTGAAGAACCGGGTGTTGCAGCAGCCGCAGCTGATCGAGACCGGGTTGTCCCTGTGGAACGCGCTGCGCCGGGTCTTGCTCGAGGCGCTCGACGACGTCGACGGCCCGTTGCGCGCCCGTGCGGTTCGCGAGCTGGTGGCCTTTGGGGACCGGCTCGGTCGCGACGACGCACTGCGGGCCCGGCTGGACGGCTGGGGCGCGGACCTCGCGGTGTTCGTGGTGGAGCGCTACGGCAACGAGTTGACGGCCGTGATCACCCAGACGATCGACCGCTGGGACGGTCGCGAGGCCTCCCGCAAGATCGAGCTGCACGTCGGGCGCGATCTTCAGTTCATCAGGATCAACGGCACCATCGTGGGAGGCCTGGTGGGTTTGGTGATCCATGCGGTGGCGCAGGTGATCCGATGAACCTGCCCGCCCCTGACGACGTGCCGATCCGGGACGGGTCGATCCGGCTCGGCCAGTTCCTCAAGCTCGCGAACCTGATCGACAGCGGTTCCGATGCGCGCCCCCTGCTGATCCAGGGCCAGGTGCTGGTCAACGACGAGGTCGAGACCCGCCGCGGCAGGCAGCTGCAGCCGGGTGACGTCGTGGAGCTGACCGGGCGAGGCCGCGCTCGCGTGGTCTCGGCCACAGGTTGAGCGGTCGTCAGCGTACGTCGACGAGGTCGACGACGAAGATCAGCGCCTCACCCGGGGCGATGACGCCGCCGGCCCCCCGGTCGCCGTAGGCCAGGTGGGAGGGGATCACCAGCTGGCGCCTCCCGCCGACCTTCATCCCCTGCACGCCCTGGTCCCAGCCGGCGATGACCTGGCCGACGCCGAGGCGGAAGGAGAGCGGGTCGCCCCGGTCGTAGGACGCGTCGAACTGCTCGCCGGTCGAGTGCGCGACGCCGACGTAGTGCACGACCACCGTCCTGCCGGACGTGGCCTCCGCGCCGTCACCCTCGGTGACCTCCGTGATCTGCAGGTCGGTCGGCGGCTCGCCTCCGGGAAAGTCGATCTCGGGCTTCTCAGTCATGGCCACTACCCAACCACAGCGTCATAGGGCAGAAGCGCGCGGTCAAACGGGCACGATCGGTCCTGGCGCGCGAACAGACCCCGGAAAGCAGGGTCGTGCCCGTTCGGCGGCGCCTGACTCAGGTCTGGTGCACGTAGCTGTCGAGCTGGTCGCGCTCGAACTCCAGCTGGTCGATCCGGTGCTTGACCACGTCGCCGATGCTGATCACGCCGGTGAGCTGACCGTCCGTGAGCACCGGCACGTGCCGGATCCGGCGGTCGGTCATCAGCCGCAGCAGGGTGTGGACCTCGTCGGCGCCGTCACACGTGGCCACGTCGGCGGTCATGATCTCGCTCACGGCGTCGCCGAGCACGTCGTCGTTCTCGTTCAGGCGGCGCAC
>JBBSVL010000220.1:0-5069 GCA_038233595.1 Propionibacteriales bacterium
CCGCGCCGCCTCCCGTCCGGTATGTCTCCATCGAACACGAGGTGTTCGCGCAAGCGGTCGGTTTGGTCGTCACGGTCGTGTGACGATCGCGCCAGCGTCTTCAGCGTATGCGCCGCCCGCCTCGCCCGGGGTCTGTCTGCTCCTCGGACGGCCGGTGGCCCGCACAGCGGAGGAGGCCCCCGTCTCACCGGCGATGCCGTCCGCGAGCTGACCGATCGACTGCGGCGTTGACACCTCTGGTCACCGCGCCACGCCGCCACGCTGGAGGACCGCCTGTTGCCGCCGCTCAATGCGCCCGACGTCCTGCAACTACTACCCAGTGCCGAAGATGCCGATCACGGGCGGCAGGACATGGCGTTACACCCGCCGGTAGACGTCGGCGCGGTGGTCGAGGTGCACGATCAGAACCACACCGGCCGGCCGATCGATCTGATAGATCACGCGGTAGTCCCCGCGACGGGCGGCATGACGACCGACGAGTTCCAGCTGAAGCGCGCGTCCCACCCGCTCGGGATTGTCAGCGAGAGACCCGTAGACGAACTCGACGACAGCCGTCGCGATCTTCTCAGGCAGTCGCCGCAGGTCGCGTTGAGCGGTCGGCGTCCACCGAATGGACAGGGAGGCGCCGCTCACTTCCGACGCACGAGGGCAAGCGCTTGCTCCTTGGTCAGCTCCGTTGTCTCCCCTGCGGCGATCTCGGTCTCAGCCTTGCGGATGCGCCGCATCGCGCGGGGGTCGGAGAGCAGCTCCAAGGTCTGCTCAAGGCCCTCGAGGTCCTCGACGTTCAGGACGACCGCAGCGGGACGACCGTGCTTGGTGATGACGACCCGCCCGTGCTCACGCTGCAGCCGCTCAACGACCTCCGAGAGTCGGTTCTTCACGTCAGCGAGGGGCATGTGGTCGGCGGGGCTTGTCATAGCCACAACTCTAGACAGATTGGTTCTGGAACGCCAGGCCCAAGGGCGCGCCCGAAGGGCTCTACGGTGCTGACCTGGGCTGTTGCTGGAGCGGGCGAACGGGAATCGAACCCGCGTTCTCAGCTTGGGAAGCTGATGTTGCGTGGCTCGCGGCTACCTGACCGGCAGCGGGCTGGCGGAGTACCAGCGCGGGCGCGGTCCAGGGCGTCGCGCTGCCGGACGGGCTGGTCGACGGCAGCCGACTGCCCGAGCCGATCTTCACACCTACGACGAAGGCGCCGGTCGGCGAGTATGGCGCGCCGCCGAACAGGCGGCCTCGGTCGGCATGATCCTCGCGGACACCAAGCTTGAGTTCGGTGTTGCCGCAGACGGAACACTGGTGCTGGCGGACGAGGTGCTCACCCCGGACTCGTCACGCTTCTGGCCAGCCGACGGCTGGGAACCCGGGCGGGCGCAGTCGTCGTACGACAAGCAGTTCGTCCGTGACTGGCTGACCGGTGCATCCGGCTGCGACCGCACCGGCCCGCCGCCGCCGTTGCCGGACGCGGTGGTCAGGCAGACCCGGGCGAAGTACGTCGAGGCATTCGAGCGGCTGACCGGCCGCCGGTTCGAGGCCGACGTACAACAGCACCAGCACGCCTGACAGGCAGGTAACGCCGGCTACCCGCGGCACCCGTGAAGGGTAGGTGCGTGCCGCCGTTAGGTGCTCGTGCGGTCGGGCGGCAGCGCCACCTGTCCATAGTGCGTTCAGCTGGTGCCCATGAGTGCCAACGAGTCTGTTCTCACTGGGAACCGGGCCTTCAGGGTGACCAGAGCCGGTCCACGGGCATGACGTGCAGTCGGTCTTCGACGTTGTACGACCGCGATCCGGTGTACAGGGCCACTCCAGCGACGAAGGCGTGGCCGGTCGCCGTCCTGAGCTTGCGCAGGGCCTTGAAGCCTTCACCCGGCACGCGACCTGCAGCCTTGACCTCGAACGCGAGGATCGCGCCGTCGTCGCGCTCCACGACCAGGTCGACCTCGTCCCCGTCATGCGTGCGCCAGTGGCCGGTGCCCGCGAGCCCGTCGAGCCAGGACGCTTGCTTGAGCAGCTCGCCCACGACGAAGGTCTCCAGCAGGTGACCGAGCTCGGTGAGGGCGGTCGGGTCCTTGCGGGCGAGCTTGTCCGGCGTGAGCCGAAGCTGCCGAGATGCGACGCCGGAGTCGAGGACGTGCAGCTTGGGGGTCGAGGCTGCTCGGGACCTCAACGTCTTCCCCCAGGCGGGTAGGCGGTGGATGAGGAACACGGCTTCGAGCAGCCGGACGTAGCTCTCGGTGGTGCTGGCGTCGAGCCCGACGTCCCGCGCGGCCCGGTCGACGTTGAGGACCTGGGCGGTCTGCCCAACCAACCGGTGCAGCAGGTCGGCCAGCAGCGGCCCTTGCCGGATCCGACTCAACTCCCGCACGTCGCGTTGCAGGGTCAGCGCGACGTACTCGTCGAACCAGCGGTTCCGGGCGCTGTCGGTGGATCTGCTCAGGGCAATCGGGAAGCCACCGAGGACCATCCGGGCGATGTAGTCCTCGCGGCTGGTCGTCGAGGTGGGCACGGCCGCGACGGTGCTGGTGGGGTCGGCGAAGAGCTGCTCGAGCAGGAGCTCGGGCGTGCCGGTGATCTCTCCTTGGGACAGAGGGAAGACCGTCAGCCGCGACAGGCGCCCGGTGAGTGACTGGGCGGCAGCCGGGAGGGAGTCGTGACGGGTGGAGCCGGTGAGCACGAACCGACCGGGTGTCCCGTCCCGGTTCAGCTCCGACTTGATCGCATCCAGCACCAGCGGGGCCTTCTGGTACTCGTCGACGCAGATCGGCGTACTACCTGCAACGAAAGTGCCGGGGTCGTCGGCGACTGCTTGTCGGGTCGCTGGGTCGTCCAGGTCCAGCACGGTCGCCCCGCAGCTGGAAGCGATGGCACGCAGGAGGGTGGACTTGCCTACGGCGCGCGGACCTTCGAGCAGAACGACGGGATCGTCGACCATCCGCTCGAGAGCTGCGGACAGCACTCGTCGCTCGACGATCCCGTCCAGCGGTAAGGACATCTCGCCACACTAGCAGAAGTCGGAGATTTCGAGGAGGTTAGATCAGGGATTTCGAGCACTATGAGTCCGGAATGTCGAGGGGCTCCTGGACTCAGTCCTACGAGTCCAGAGAGCACCTGGCGATCCCCAAGACAGCTCAGCTGGTCACACACTGGTCACAGAAACCCCGGAAACGCTCGGATTGCAGCGGTACGCGCCGGTCACCGCGTTTCGGCAACATGGCCTCTGACCTGCGTAAATACAGGAGAGTAAGTAATCCACGGTCAATCGCGGCCACTGCCTTGTGCGAGTTAACCCCCGACCGTGGCCGTGCGAGCGGCGACGGTGTACGAGACGCACCTTCGCGTCCGCGGTCGTGCTCCGAACTGGCTCTTGGTGCCGTTCGTCTTCGTCCGGAAACCTGGCCGAGCCTGTCTGGGCGACACCTGATGAGGCAGCCGCCGAATCCGCGCTGGTTGACTGCAACCTGGCCCGCGACCACGTGAAGCACTAGCTTCGGGCGCCCGCTATCGACCTGCTCGCGTGAGGCAACCACGGGTCCGGCGCTGTCGAGGCAGGCGGTCCGTGCCCCCGGCGTGCCCCTTCGAGGGGCACGAAGCGGTGAATCAGGGCTATCGGCGGGCACCAGATGAAGATCACGCAAGAGGCGGCAGACAGCCTCTCACCTGCGAAAACACAGCGTAGAGCGGTGGAGCGGGCGACGGGAATCGAACCCGCGTTCTCAGCTTGGGAAGCTGATGTTCTGCCGCTGAACTACGCCCGCAGCGGTACGGGCTCGGATGCTACCGGGCACCGATAAGGTCCACCAATGCTCCTGAGCGACCGCGACCTCAAGGCGGCGCTCGCCTCCGGCCGGATGGGCCTGGCGCCCTACGACGAGGCGATGATCCAGCCGAGCAGCATCGACGTGCGGCTGGACCGCTACTTCCGGGTGTTCGCCAACCACCGCTACACCCACATCGACCCCGCCGTCGCGCAGGACGACCTGACCGAGCTGCTCGAGCCCGAGGGTGACGAGCCGTTCATCCTGCACCCGGGCGAGTTCGTGCTCGGCTCGACGCTGGAGGTCATCTCGCTGGGCGACGACCTCGCCGCCCGGTTGGAGGGCAAGAGCTCGCTCGGCCGGCTGGGGCTGCTCACGCACTCGACCGCGGGCTTCATCGACCCCGGCTTTTCCGGGCACGTGACGCTGGAGCTGTCCAACGTCGCGAACCTGCCGATCAAGCTCTACCCGGGCATGAAGATCGGCCAGATCTGCGTGCTCCCGCTGACTTCGTCGGCCGAGCACCCCTATGGGTCCAGCCTCTACGGATCTCGTTATCAGGATCAGCGCGGGCCGACGCCGTCGCGGTCGCATCTGCGCTTCACCCGGACGCCGACCCAGTAGGGCCGCAACGCGGTCGGCACGGTTCTGCTGAGGGCCACGTTCGCACACATCGTGATCGCTTATGGTGCCGCCTGGTGCTCCCGCAGGCGTGGCGGCACGTTGTTGTGGATCACGTTGTGTGCAGAAGTGGCCCGCCAGTCGTGGCGATGTCGACAGGGACGGCGAGGTGATCGCACGACGCAAGGGGGTAGATCAGCACCACGTCGGTAGGCACTGCGCCTGCCGGGACGGAGGAGTCCCTCATGATCGGTTTCATCGTTGCGGGGCTCATCATCGGCGCGCTCGCCCGCTTGATCAAGCCGGGCAAGCAGAATCTCGGCGTGCTGATGACCCTGCTGCTCGGTCTGGTCGGCTCCGTCATCGGGGGGCTCATCGCGAACCTGGTCGGCAGCGGGAGCATCTTTGAACTCAACATCTTCGGATTCATCGTTGCGGTCATCGCTGCGGTCCTGCTGATCGGCGTCGCGGAAGGCGCCAGCGGACGCTCGCGCAGCCGGACCTGATCAAGCCCGGGCGGTCGGCACCGCGGACGCGGGTCCGGCACGCGGCGCTAGCTAGTGGTCCGTCGTTGAATTGGTCTGGCGGGTCAGTGCTGCGCGGCCGCGCTGGACCTTTTCGATGATGTCGTCGGCGGTGGCTTTCCAGACGAAGGGCTTGGGGTCGCTGTTCCACTTCGCCGACCAGTCCAGGATC
>JBBSVL010000221.1:0-5063 GCA_038233595.1 Propionibacteriales bacterium
CCCTGGACCTGTTCCGGCCCAGCGTCGGCGCCTTCGCGGTGGGGATGGCGCAGGCCGCGCTGGACGCCACCCTGGGCTGGGTGACCACGCGCCAGGTGTACGGCGACGCCCTGGTCCGACAACAGTCCGTCGAGCACACGCTGGCCGAGATGGCGACGAAGGTGCAGGCCTCCCGGCTGCTCGTGCGTGCCGCGGCAGCGTCGTACGACGCCGGTGCGGAGCGGGCCGAGATCACCACGAGCGCCGCGATGGCCAAGCTGTTCGCGACCGAGTCCGCGCAATGGGTGGTGGACCAGGCGGTGCAGCTGCACGGCGCGCGTGGGCTGCAACGGGGCCACCTGCTGGAGCGGCTCTATCGTGAGGTGCGGGCACCCCGGATCTATGAGGGCGCCTCCGAGGTGCAGCGCACGATCATCGGCCGTGGCCTCGTGCGCGACCATCAGCAGAGAGGCAGCTCGTGAACCGCTACCGAGGATCGGCGAAACTCACCGAGGACTGGCAGCACTTCCGCTTCGAGGTCGCCGACGGCGTGGCCACGGTGACCCTGAACCGGCCCGAGAAGATGAACCCACTCACGTTCGAGAGCTACGCCGACCTGCGCGACCTGCTGCACGAGCTGCCGCACCGCGGCGACCCTTCGACAGGCTCAGGACAAGCACGGGTGCTGGTGATCCGCGGCGAGGGCAAGGGGTTCTGCGGCGGCGGTGACGTCAACGAGATCATCGGCGAGCTGATCAAGATGGACGCCCACGACCTGATCGGCTTCACCCGGATGACCGGCGAGGTGATCCGGGCGATGCGCGAGTGCCCGGTGCCCATCGTCGCGGGCATCCAGGGGATCGCCGCCGGTGCCGGGTCGGTGATCGCGATCGCCTCGGACTTCCGGGTGGTCACCCGCAGCGCGAAGTTCGCGTTCCTGTTCACCAAGGTCGGGCTGTCCGGCGGCGACATGGGGGCGGCCTATCTCCTACCCCGGATGGTCGGTGCCGGCCGCGCGACCGAGCTGCTCATGTTGGGAGACACCATCGACGCGGAGACCGCAGATCGTTACGGGCTGGTGTCCCAGCTGGTCGAGAACGACGGGCTCGACGAGGCGGTGTCCGCGCTCGCACGTCGGCTCGCCGACGGGCCCGCGCTGGCCTACGCGCAGACCAAGTCGCTGATCACCCGCGAGCTGGACATGCCGATAGGGGCGGCGATGGAGCTGGACGCGATGACCCAGGCGCTGCTGATGACCACCCACGACCACGCGGAGTTCCATGCCGCGTTCAACGAGAAGCGCCCGCCAGAGTGGACCGGCCGATGACTACCCCGACGACGGGCGCCGCCGGCCGGGTGGCACTGGTCACCGGCGCCGGCAAGGGCATCGGGGCGGCGTGCGCGCAGGCGCTCTCGGAGGCCGGGTGCCGCGTCGCGCTGCTGTCCCGTTCGGTCGACGACCTCGACCGCGTGGCTGCGTCGCTGCCCGGCGAGTCCCTCGTCGTACCTGCCGACGTCACCGACCCGGCCGCCCTCGACGCAGTGTTCGCGCGGGTGGAGCAGGAGTGGGGCCCGGTCGAGGTGCTCGTGGTCAATGCCGGCGCCGGCGCCTCCTCGCCGCTCGCGGAGACCTCCGACGAGGAGTGGCAGCGGATGCTCGACCTGAACCTGACCGCACCGTTCCGATGTGTACGTCGGGTGCTCCCGTCGATGACCGCGGCCGGCTTCGGTCGGGTCGTGGTGGTCGCCTCCGTCGCGGGCAAGCACGGTGCCGCGCGGATCGCGGCGTACACCGCCAGCAAGCACGGCGTCCTCGGCCTGGTGCGGTCCGGGGCCGCCGAGGTGGCGCGCACCGGGGTGACGCTGAACGCGGTCTGCCCCGGCTACGTCGACACCCCGATGACCGACGACTCGATCGGCCAGATCGCCGAGCGCACCGGCAGGACCCAGGACGAGGCCCGCGCCCAGCTCGCCCGGCAGCAGCCGATCGGGCGCCTGGTCACGCCCGAGGAGGTCGCCGCCACCGTGATGCTCTGCGTGGAGAACGGCGCGATCACCGGTCAGGGCCTCAACGTCGACGGCGGGGCGGTGCAGTCATGAAGCTCAAACGCGTCAACCCGGCGTCGCTGGCGCCACCGTCGGGCTTCTCCCACGCAGTCGTCGGACGGGGTACGACGGTCTTCCTCGCGGGGCAGACCGGGATGGACGCCACGGGCCGGATCATCGACGGCGATGTCGTCGAGCAGTTCGAGCAGGCCCTGTCGAACCTGTTGGAGGCGTTGCGCGCGGCGGGCGGGCGGCCGTCGTACCTGTCCTCGCTGACGATCTACATCGTCGACATGGACGACTACAAGGCGCGTGCTCGCGACATCGGACAGGTCTGGAAGCGGCTGGCCGGCACCGACTACCCGGCGATGGCCGGCATCGGGGTGACCCGCTTGTGGGACACCGAGGCACTCATCGAGATCCAGGGCTTCGCGGTGCTTCCCACCTGCGGCCCCTGACCCCCGGTGTGACGGCGCGGGTCATTCTGAGGTGGTGTTGGCGTCGGCGGCATCGACTGTGACCATGCCGCCGATCTCGGAGAGGGCCGCTGCGAGGTCGGTCACCGAGCCCCTGCCCTGGACCTGCAGGATGACTGACACGGTCTCGGGAACAGCTGCTTCCTCGATCGTTGCGGCCTCGTCCTCGTGACGGTGGTCGGGTCCCGCTGGTGACGAACGTTCAGGTGCGGGCTTGGTGGACAAGCGACTGACGGTGAAGCCTCGCTCCGTGGATTCGGCCAGCGCCTGCCGCAGCACTCCGTGGCCGTTCAGGTAGCTGATGCTCAGCTGTGACGGGGCGTACTTCGAGCGGGGCAGCCGGGCGGCCAGTGGGGTGAAGCCGTAGACGACGATGAAGTGCGCCCCGGTGACCAGGACCGCCAGGATCGGCAGGCCGGCGCCGGCGGCCATGCCCACGGCCGCAGTGAGCCACACGATGGCAGCCGTGGTCAGTCCACGGACCGAGTCACGACGGACGAAGATGAGGCCACCGCCGATGAAGCCGATCCCCGAGACGATCTGTGCCGCCACCCGGGAGGGATCCAGGTTGACGTTGTTGCCGAGCACGTCGGTGAAGCCGTACTTGGAGACCAGCATGATCAGCGCCGAGGCGACCCCGACGATGGTGTGAGTGCGCAAGCCCGCGCTCTTCTGCCGCAACTCCCGTTCGAGGCCGATCAGCGCGGACAACACGAACGCGAGCGCCAGATCACCGATCTGCACCCAGCCCTGACCGAGCGGCTCACCCAACGCCATTGCCGACATCTGTGTCGCCTCGTCCCTCCCCACAGGCGAGCAGGGGAGCCCACGGTAGCCGGTGGTGGCGTGCCAGGCGGGCGGTCACGTCCGCACTCCGGGCACGAGCTACCGCGCACCGGCACCGACGGCACCCTCACGCTGACCGGGAGGCGATCGCCTACCCGCGCACAGTCTGGTCCGGGCTGTCCGGGACGCGAACGCCGATCTTTGGTGGCCTCGGGGGCCCGGTCACTGCTCGCGCATGCTCGGCCGACGGTCCGCGCAGGCGGTGGTCGAGCTGCTCGAAAAGGTGCCCGGCTGCCACCCCGATCCAGTCCTGGGGCAGGTGCGCCAGCGGCAGGCCGGGGTCGAGGTAGGGGAGCCGGCGCCAGGCAGTCAGCATCGGTACGTAGGTGGTGAAGGCAGTCTCGGGTGAGGGGGACCGTTGCGCCAGCATCGGACGGTACGCCGCCTCGAACTCGGCGTAGAGCCTCCTCAGCACCTCGAGGTCCCACCACTGGCCGATCCGGGCGACGACATCGCCGACTCCGAGGTAGTCGCCCCGGAAGAGCTCCGTGTAGGACGCCAGTCCCTGGCGTTCGAGAGCGGCCAGGGTCTCGTCGTACAACGTGCCGGGCGCGACCCAGACACCCGGAGCTGCCGTACCGAAGCCGAGCCGGGTGAGCAACGAGCGGAGCAGGTGCCGGTTCTCGCGCTCGGGCTCCGGCACCGAGAACACCACGACCAGCCAACCGTCGTCGGGGGTGGCGCGGGGACGGGTCCAGATCCGGGCGTCGCCCTCGCGCAAGATGGCCAGCGCGTCGTCCGAGAGGGCGTAGCCGGCCTGGCCCTCGCGGCGCACGGACTGCAGCACGTCGCGCTTCTTCAGCCTGGAGACCGACGAACGCACCGCGGCGGAGTCGACACCGAGGTCGGCCATCAGCGACACCAGGGTGGCCACGGAGAGCCAGTCACCCTCGGGTCGTGCGTAGAGGCCGAACAACGACAAGATCAGCCGCCGAGGCGCGAGGTCCACGCTCAGGCCCCCGCGCGCAGCCGGAAGCGCTGCAGCTTGCCGGTGGCGGTGCGGGGGAGCTCGTCGACGAACTCGATCACACGTGGGTACTTGTACGGCGCGATGGCGGCCTTCACGTAGTCCTGCAGGTCGCCGGCGCTCAGCGGACCCGCCGGGTCGTCGGTGAGCACCACGAACGCCTTCACCACGGAGCCCCTGGCAGCGTCGGGAACGCCCACCACCGCACACTCGTTGACCCGCGGGTGCCGGAGCAGGGCCTCCTCGACCTCGGGTGCTGCGATGTTGTAGCCCGAGCTGATGATCATGTCGTCGCTGCGGGCCTGGTACCAGAAGTAGCCGTCCTCGTCGCGGCAGAACGTGTCGCCGGTGATGTTCCAGCCGTGCTGCACGTAGCTGGTCTGCCGGTCGTCGGCCAGGTAGCGACAGCCGGTCGGGCCCTTCACCGCGAGCCGTCCGGGCTCACCGACCGGCACCTCTTGGCCCGCTTCGTCGACGACGGTGGCGACGTAGCCGGGCACCGCGCGACCGGTCGACCCCGGCCGGATGTCATCGCCGGCGGCACCGATGAAGATGTGCAGCATCTCGGTCGAGCCGATCCCGTCGATGATCTCGACGCCGGTCGCCTCCTTGAACGCCTGCCAGATCGCCGCTGGCAGGTGCTCACCGGCCGAGACCGCCTTGGTCAGCGTGGGCAGGGTGGCGCCGCCGGCCAACCCAGAAGTCAGCATCGCCTTGTACGCCGTGGGTGCGGTGGAGCAGATCGTCAC
>JBBSVL010000222.1:0-5062 GCA_038233595.1 Propionibacteriales bacterium
GCTGACGCCGCCCTGGGCGCGGATATCGGCCGGCACCCGCTCAAGCGCCATCACGGCAACGGCGCCGGCGTCCTCCGCGATCTTGGCCTGCTCGGCGGTGACGACGTCCATGATCACGCCACCCTTCAGCATCTCGGCCATCCCACGCTTCACGCGGGAGGTGCCGGTCGCTGGGCTGTTGCTCTGCTGCTCACTCATGGGTCAAGAGTACGGCGCCGGACAGGTCGCTCCCTACCCGGATTCCTCAGCTGTGGAACCGGGCGGTCGGACACGCCCCAAGGCCTGCTTGCGGACCATCAGCACCCGCTGGAACACGGTGATCGTGCTGGCCACCGCCAGCGCCCACAGCGTGACGTAGATCAGCAGGTCCAGATCGAAGATCCCGGCCAGACCGGTCGCCGCCAGGATCGCGACCAGCCGGTCCGCGCGCTCGGCGATGCCGCCCTTGGCCGTCATCCCGAGCGACTCGGCGCGAGCGCGTGCGTAGGAGGTGACCGAGCCCATCACCAGGCAGTACAGGCACAACGCCAGGTAGAGCCGGGAGTCGCCCGGGCCGGCGAAGTACAGCAGCAGGCCGCCGAACACAGCGCCGTCCCCGATCCGGTCCATCGTGGAGTCGAAGAAGGCGCCGAACTTCGAGGAGGTGCCCGCCGTGCGGGCCATGTAACCGTCGATCAGGTCGGAGAACACGAACACGCTGATCACCAGCACGCCGATCAGCAGCATGCCCCGCGGGAAGAACACCAGAGCGCCGGCAGCGACCCCGATGGTGCCGACCAGCGTCACCGCGTCCGCGCTGACCCCCAGCCTGAGCAGCAGGTGGGCGACGGGCGCGAAGAACCCGGTCCAGAACGCGCGAAATCTCTCCAACATGGCGGGAGCAGGCTATCTGCTCCTACGTTGGTCGAGCCGCGAGGACCTGCAAGCGCGCGTCGAGACCCCCGTCACAGCGCTGGGCGTACGGTGGTCAGACGGAGCCATTCAGGCTTCCAACCAGGGAGGCACCATGGCCGACAAGTCACCACGACAAGGCATGTCCAAGAAGTCCGGGAAGTCCCTGAAGGAGAAGCGCGCTGAGAAGCGCGGCAAGACCGACGGCTCCGACTCGGTCATCACCCCGGCCGGCAACAAGAAACGCTGACGTGGTCGGTACGACGCTGAGTCTGGGCGTGGTCGGCACCTCCGCCAAGGAGAACGAGCTCCGCCTCCCGTTGCACCCCGACCACCTGTCCCGCATCGATGAGCAGATCCGCCGTCGGATCACCCTCGAGCACGGCTACGGCGAACGGTTCGGGTTCAGCGACGCCGAGCTGGCGGGGTTCGTCAGTGGGTTCGCCTCCCGCGAGGAGGTGATCGCCACCTCCGACGTGGTTGTCCTGCCCAAGCCCCAGCACGACGACGTGCAGCGGATGCGGCAGGGAGCGGTCCTGTGGGGCTGGCCGCACTGCGTCCAGGACGAGACGCTGACCCAGATCGCGATCGACCGTGAGCTGACCATGATCGCCTTCGAGGCAATGAACCACTGGACCACCGACGGCGCGGTCGGGGTGCACGTCTTCCACAAGAACAACGAGCTGGCCGGCTACTGCTCGGTGCTGCACTCGCTCGCGCTGACCGGCTCGACCGGTGACTACGGCCGTCCCCTGAACGCCGTGGTGATCGGCTTCGGCGCCACCGCACGCGGGGCCGTCACGGCGCTCAACGCACACGGCGTACACGACGTACGCGTGCTCACCAACCGTGGCGTCGCAGCCGTCGGGTCACCGATCCACTCGGTGCGGATCACCCAGTTCGACCACGACCCGGACGCGCCCCACCTCAGCCACGTGATCACCGACCGGGGACGCGTTCCGCTGGCGCCGTTCCTCGCCGAGCGGGACGTCATCGTCAACTGCACCTTGCAGGACACGGCACATCCGCTGACCTACCTCAAGACCGAGGACCTTCACCTGTTCCGGCGCGGCACCCTGGTCGTCGACGTGTCGTGCGACCTGGGGATGGGGTTCAGCTGGGCCAGGCCGACCACCTTCGACGAGCCGATGTTCGACGTCGGCGACGGGGTGCACTACTACGGCGTGGACCACAGCCCGTCGTACCTGTGGAACTCCGCAACCTGGGAGAACAGCGAGGCGCTGCTGCCGTTCCTCGAGATCGTGCTGGCCGGGCCCGCTGCGTGGGACGCCGACGAGACGATAAGCCGGGCGATCGAGATCCGGGAGGGCCAGGTCGTCAACCCGGCCATCCTCGCCTTCCAGGGCCGGTCCGCCGAGCCTCCGCACCTGATGGCCTGACCGGCTCAGATCCAGGCGTCGGCCAGCAGTCGACAGGTGTCCGCGAGCAGCTGCGGCAGCACCTTCGTGCCCGCCACCACGGTGATGAAGTTCGCGTCACCGGACCAGCGAGGTACGACGTGTTGGTGCAGGTGGTCGGCGAGCGATCCGCCGGCGACCCCGCCGAGGTTCAGCCCGACGTTGAACGCGTGCGGTCCGCTGACCTGCTTGAGCACCCGGATCGCCTGCTGCGTCATCGTGGTCAGCTCGGTCGCCTCGTCCACGGTGAGGTCCTCCAGCTCGGCGACGTGCCGGTAAGGCACGACCATCAGGTGGCCGGGGTTGTACGGGTGCAGGTTGAGCACGGCGTACGTCGTAGGCCCGCGCGCGATGACCAGGCTGTGCTCGGCCGGCTGTCTCGGGATCGTGCAGAACGGGCAGCCGCCGACGTCATCCGGCGCCGCCGCCTGGATGTAGGCCATCCGGTGCGGCGTCCAGAGCCGCTCGAAGGCCTCGAAGCCGTCGGTCATGCGGGGGTGCTCATACCTGGACTCGGCGTGAGACTGCGTCGACGACCCGCTGGACCGCCTCCTCGACCGGCACCCCGTTGTCCTGGTCCCCGGAGCGGTAGCGGAAGGACACCGCGCCCTCCTCGACGTCGTGGTCCCCCACGATCACCATGAACGGCACCTTCTGGAGCTGGGCGTTGCGGATCTTCTTCTGCATCCGGTCGTCGGACTCGTCGACCTCGACCCGGATGCCGGCGGCGCGCAGCTTCGCGGCGACTCCTTCGAGGTACTCGTTGTGCCGCTCGGCGATCGGGATCGCCTGCACCTGCACCGGAGCCAGCCAGGGCGGGAACGCGCCGGCGTAGTGCTCGACCAGCACCCCGATGAACCGTTCGATCGAGCCGAACTTCGCGGAGTGGATCATCACCGGCTGCTGGCGAGAGCCGTCGGCTGCCTGGTACTCGAGCTCGAAACCCTTGGGCTGGTTGAAGTCGTACTGGATCGTCGACATCTGCCAGGTCCGGCCGATCGCGTCACGTGCCTGCACGGAGATCTTCGGCCCGTAGTACGCCGCGCCGCCCGGGTCGGGCACCAGCTCCAGACCGGAGTCGATCGCCACCCGTTCCAGCACCGCGGTCGCCTCCGCCCAGTCCTCGTCGGAGCCGACGAACTTGCCCTTGTGCTCGTCGTCGCGGGTGGACAGCTCGAGGTAGTAGTCGTCGAGCCCGAAGTCGCGGAACAGCCCAAGGCAGAAGTCCAGCAGATGCTTGACCTCGGCCGGAGCCTGCTCCTTGGTGACGTAGGAGTGCGAGTCGTCCTGGGTCATCCCGCGCACCCGGGTCAGACCGTGCACGACCCCGGACTTCTCGTTGCGGTAGACGCCGCCGAACTCGAACAGCCGCAGCGGCAGCTCCCGGTAGGACCGCCCTCGCGACCTGAAGATCAGGTTGTGCATCGGGCAGTTCATCGCCTTCAGGTAGTAGTCGCTGCCCTCCATCTCCATCGGGGGGAACATTCCCTCGGCGTAGTAGGGCAGGTGCCCCGAGGTGTGGAACAGGCCCTCTTTGGCGATGTGCGGGGTGCCGACGTACTCGAAGCCCTCCTCGATGTGACGCCGGCGGACGTAGTCCTCCATCTCCCGCTTGATCACGCCGCCCTTGGGGTGGAAGACGACCAGGCCGGAGCCGATCTCGTCAGGGAAGGAGTAGAGGTCGAGCTCACGGCCGAGCTTGCGGTGGTCGCGACGCTCGGCCTCCTCGATCCGGTGCAGGTGCTCCTCGAGTGCCTCCTTGGTCTCCCAGGCGGTGCCGTAGATGCGCTGGAGCTGCTTGTTCCTCTCACTTCCGCGCCAGTACGCCGCGGCAGTGCGCATCAGCTTGAACGCCGGGATCCGCTTGGTGGTGGGCAGGTGCGGCCCCCGGCACAGGTCCTTCCAGGCGAGCGACCCGTCGCGCTTGAGGTTGTCGTAGATGGTGAGCTCCGCGCCGCCGACCTCGACGTTCGCGCCCTCAGCACTGTTGCCCGCATCCGGGCCCTTGAGGCCGATCAGCTCCAGCTTGTAGGGCTCGTCCGCGAGCTCGGCACGCGCGTCTTCGTCGTTGGTGACCCTGCGGGAGAACCGCTGCCCCTCCTTGATGATCTTGCGCATCCGGGTCTCGATCTTTTCGAGGTCCTCGGGCACGAAGGGGGTTTCTACGTCGAAGTCGTAGTAGAACCCGTTCTCGATCGGCGGGCCGATCCCGAGCTTCGCGGCCGGGAACAGCTGCTGCACGGCCTGGGCCATCACATGGGCGGTCGAATGCCGCAGGATGTCGTGGCCGTCCGCGGAGTCGATCGTCACGGCCTCCACCACGTCACCGGACGCGAGCTCGTGGGCGAGGTCCCTCAGGACGCCCTGACCGTTGGTTTGGGTGACCCGCGCCGCGATCACATCAGGCTCGTCGGCGAAGAGCTCCCAGGCCTTCGTGCCCGCCGTGACCGCTCGGTCGGCCTGGCCGGCTGCGCTGATCACGGTGACGGGTACGTCGGGCACAGGGTGTCTCCTGATGGCTTCGGTGGTGTTCCGGTGGTGGCGCAGGTCGCCCTCGATGCTATCGGCGCGGACAGCTGAAGCCCCACCGGATTGTGCTCGTCGGCCGGTCGGCGGTCCGAGCCCGGCGATGTGAGGAGCACCTGGCCGGTGCGCTAACGTATGCGGCGCATCCCGGGGCGATTGGCGCAGTGGTAGCGCGCTTCGTTCACACCGAAGAGGTCACTGGTTCGAACCCAGTATCGCCCACAAGA